>CBFGQE010000394.1:0-3736 GCA_965650815.1 uncultured bacterium | reverse complement strand
CCTTCGGCAAGCCCACCGCGCCGCACACGGAGCCGGGCCTGAAGTTCAAGCTGCCCTGGCCCATCCAGGACGTGCTGAAGTTCGACAAGCGCGTGCAGAACTTCGAGGGCAAGTTCGAGGAGACCCCGACGCGCGACGGCTACAACCTCCTCGTCTCCGTCTATGCCGGCTGGCAGATCGTCGAGCCCGCCAAGTTCCGCGAGGCTTTCGTGGACGGCTCCATGACCCGCGCCCAGGCCACGCTGGAAGAGCGGTTCCGCAGCGCCAAGAACGCCGTCGTGGGCCAGCATCCGTTCTCCGACTTCGTGTCCACCGACCCGCAGCGGCTGAAGTTCGCCGAGATCGAGCAGAAGATCCTCGAGTTCGTGCGGCAGGACATCCAGGAGCGCTACGGCATCAAGATCGCCTTCCTCGGCATCAAGCGCCTCGGCCTGCCCGAGAGCGTCACCCAGAAGGTCTTCGAGCGGATGACCGAGGAACGCCAGCGCGTCACCCAGAAGCTCCAGGCCGACGGCGAGCGCGAGTCGATCAGCATCCGTTCCGCCGCCGACCGCGAGCGCGCCCGCATCCTGGCCGAGGCCGAGGCCAAGGCCACCGCCATCCGCGGTGCGGCCGACGCCGAGGCGGCCCAATACTACGCCAGCTTCGAGAAGAATCCCGAGCTGGCCATCCTGCTCCAGAAGCTCGCCGCGCTGGAGGCCTCCTTGAAGGACCGCGCCACGCTCGTGGTCGATCCGAACACCCCTCCGTTCGACCTGCTCGCCCCGCAGAACAAGGTCGGCGGCGCCAACCGGAAGTGAGCCATGAGCGATCCCAAGAAGCCTCATTCCGATCATGGCCACGGCCATGACCACCACGAACACGGCGACGACTGCGGTTGCGACCACGATCATGGGCACAAGGAAGGCGAGATCGTCCTGAAGAAATCCGCCGCCGCGAAGCCCGCCGCCGAGCCGCTGGAAATGGTCGAGGACACCGGCACGCGCGCCCTGTCCGAGGCGCTCAAGAGCAGCTTCGCCATCGTGCGCTGGCTGATGGTCGTGCTGGTGGTGCTCTTCGTGTTCTCCGGCGTCTTCACCGTGGGGCCGCAGGAGCGCGCCATCGTGCTGCGCTTCGGCAAGCCCCTGGGCGCGGCCGACCAGCAACTGCTCGGTCCCGGCCTCCACTTCGCCTTTCCCCGCCCGGTGGACGAGGTGGTGAAGATCCCCGCCACCCAGATCTACACGGTGCGTTCCTCCGTCGGCTTCTACAACTGGCCCGCCGAGCTGGAGGCCCTGGGCGAGAAGCCCCAGCCCGCGCCCGCTCTCAACCCGATGATCGACGGCTACACGATCTCGGGCGACGAGAACATCCTCCACGTCCGCGCCACCGTGCGCTTCACGCTGGAGCGCCCGCTCGACTACGTCTTCCAGTTCGTCGCCGCCAGCAACGCGGTGCAGCACGCGCTCGACAGCGCGCTGGTCTTCGCCTCGGCGCAGTTTCCGGTGGACCAGGCGCTGCGGCTGAACCAGGCCGGTTTCCGCGAGCGGATCACCGCCCGCCTGGACCAACTCGTCGCCGCCCAGGGCCTCGGCATCCGCGTCGAGCCCGTCGATGTCGTGGTCGAACCACCGCTGGTGGTGAAGCCCGCCTTCGACGCCGCCCTCGCCGCCGAGGCCGAGCGGAGCAAGGCGGTCAACGCCGCGCGCGGCTACGAGAACGCCCTTCTCAGCAAGGCCGAGGGCGAGGCCAAGGCCGTGGAGAACCAGGGCCAGGCCGATGCCCGCAAGATCGTCACGCAGGCCTCGTCCGAGGCGCAGTATTTCCGCGACCGTTTGCAGGAGTTCGAGCGCAACCCCGAGCTGTTCCGCCAGCGTCTCCTGACCGAGGCCATGAGCCGCGTGCTCACCAACACCCAGGACAAGTTCCTCCTGCCCGCCTCCGCCGGTGGCGCGTCGCGCGAACTGCGCCTACTCTTGAACCGCGAGCCGTCCAAGCCGCCCCAACCGGTCTCCGCCGACCCGCAATAAACCCGAAGTTCCCGCCGTCATGAACGTCTCCACCAAAGCCAGCGCCCACGCGGATCACGGCCACGCCCACGACCATGACCACGGTCATCACCACCACGACGATGATTGCGGCTGTGGCCACGACCATTCGCATTCCGAGGTCCATCTGGGCCGGACGATCCTCGGTCTGATCCTCGTGCTGAACGCCTACGTCGTGGGCCTGCTCTTCCCCGAGTTGAAGCTGGTCGGCGGCTACAGCTCGATGATCGGCGCGGCCATCCTCGGCTACCCGATCGTCATGAGCGCGCTGAAGGACCTGCGCCGCTCGACCCTCAGCACGAACACGCTGGTCGCCCTGGCCGTCGTCGCCTCGTTCGCCAGCGGCAACTACGAGGAAGCCGGCTTCGTCGCCTTCTTCATGTTGCTCGGCGAGATCATCGAGACCCGCACCGCCGACGGTGCCCGCCAGTCCATCGAATCGCTCATCAAGCTCACGCCCACGAAGGCCCGTCGCGTCACCGCCAGCGGCGAGGAAGAAGTCGCCACCAAGGATCTCCGCGTTGGCGACGTCATTCGCGTCCGCCCCGGCGACAATGTCGCGGCCGACGGCACGATCACCAGCGGCCAGGGCTCCTTCAACCAGGCCAACATCACCGGCGAATCGCTTCCCGTGGACAAGAAGCCCGGCGACGAAGCCTTCGCCGGCACGATCAACCTCACCGGCGTGCTGGAGATCAAGGTTAGCCGCGCCGGCCAAGACACTACGCTCGGCCGCGTCCGCGACCTCATCTTGGCCGCCGAGAAGACCAAGCTGCCGATCATGCGGATCATCGACCAATACATGGTCTATTACACCCCGCTGGTGCTGCTGATCGGCGCGCTCGTCTGGGCCTTCACCTACGATCTGGAGCGCGTCATCGCGGTCTTCATCGTCTCCTGCCCCTGCGCCTTCGTGCTGGCCACGCCCACCGCGATGGTCGCCGCGCTTTCCGCCGCCGCCCGTCTCGGCATCCTGATCAAGAACGTCGCCGACATCGAACTGGCCGCGCGCATCAACGCCTTCGTCTTCGACAAGACCGGCACGCTCACCACCGGCAAGCTCGCCGTGAGCCGCTTGAATCCGTTGAACGGCGTCACGCCCGCCGAGCTGCTCCGCGTCGCCGCTTCCGCCGAGAAATACAGCAACCACCCGACCGCCAAGGCGCTGGCCAATTTGTCCGCCGAAGCCGGCGTCGGCCTGGCCGAGCCGCAGGACTTCGCCGAGACCGCCGGTCGCGGCGTGCAGGCCAAGGTGGACGGAACGCTGGTCACCGTGGGCCGCGCCCAGTGGCTCAAGGACAACGGCGTGACCGAGGACTTCATGGCGTCGGTCGATCTGAACGAGACCGAGGGCTACAGCCTCATCTTCGTCGCCCGCAACGGCCAGTGCATCGGCTGGGTCGGCCTCCAGGACCAGACCCGCGACGAAGCGCGCGAGTCGTTGGCCGAACTGAAGGAAGTCGGCGTTCGCCGCGTAGCCATGGTCAGCGGAGACCGCCAGCCGGTCGCCGTGCGCGTGGCCAAGGAGATCGGCTGCGAAGAGGTCGTCGGCGACTGTCTGCCGCAGAACAAGGTGGAGTTCGTCCGCAACACCAAGGCCAAGGGCTACCGTGTGGCGGTGGTCGGCGACGGCGTGAACGACGCCCCGGCGCTGGCCGCCGGCGATCTCGGCATCGCGATGGGCGCGGCCGGATCGGAGGTCGCCATCC
>CBFGQE010000393.1:0-3749 GCA_965650815.1 uncultured bacterium | reverse complement strand
ATACGAGCGCTCCCGGGTCCAGGCGAAGCAGCCGAAGAGCGCCACGACGCCGACGATGGCCAGCAGACCGACCGCGAAGGGGAAGCCGAGCTGAAGCTTCTCCGGCGTGCCACCTCCGCCGAGGATGCGGGAGAGCGGCCAGATGGAAACCGTCACGAGGAAGCCGCCGACCATCGCCATGCCGAAGCGCCAGGATTGCAGGCCGGAGCGCTCGTCCTTGTCCGACGTCATCACGCCCGCCAGCGCCGAATACGGGATGTTGACGGCGGTGTAGGCGGTCATCAGCAGCGCGTAGGAGATGTAGGCGTAAACCAGCTTGGCCCCGATGGAGACGTCCGGTGTGACGAACGCGGCCACGGCGAGCGCACCGTAGGGAATGGCCATCCACAGGAGCCACGGCCGGTAGCGGCCCCATTTCGAACGGGTGCGGTCGGCGACGGCACCCATGATGGGATCGGTGATCGCGTCGAAGAAGCGGACCACGATCATGAGCGTGCCGGCGGCGGCGGCCTCGATGCCATAGACGTCCGTGTAGAAATACATCAGGACGTTGATGACGGCCTGATACACGATGTTGCTGGCCATGTCGCCAAGGCCGTAGCCGAACTTCT
Source organism: uncultured bacterium (assembly GCA_965650815.1). Lineage (GTDB taxonomy): Bacteria > Verrucomicrobiota > Verrucomicrobiia > Limisphaerales > CANJSG01 > CANJSG01. The sequence continues at coordinate 3,138 of CBFGQE010000393.1, read as the reverse complement.
CGCGGAGACTGAGGTTCTGTTTCGACATAGGGTGTCTCTTCCGGGGCAGAGGTTGGGCCGTCGCCTATTTCGCCCACGCATCGCCTTCGGGCGTGCGGCGCCAGGCGAAGTAGGCGTCGAGGACCTGGAGCGAATCGGCGCTGGGCACCGGACCGGGGTAGGCCCGGTCTTTGAAATACATCACCTGCGGATCGGCATCGCTGAAGGCGGGCCAAGCGGGAACGCCCGCGCCATTGGGATCGCCGCGTTTGGCGAAGTTCACCCAGTAGGTGGAAACGGTGTCGGACAGGGCCAGATCGGCTGGAGCGCTGTTGGTGCCCAAGCGCTGGAAGACGTAGGGCACGTCCGCGCCATGCAGCATCCCGTAGCCGGCCCGGGGCGAATCGGCCGGATACTCGGGATGCTGGTCGAAGTAGTAGTAGAAGACCTTGGACTTGCTCGCCTGCGAATGGAGGCGGGCCCATGCCCAAGTCTGCCAGCCGAAGGCGGCGTCACGGGCGAGATCGCGGGCGGTCTTGGGCACGGAGTTCGAGCCGACGGGATAAGCCTTGATGAGGTCGTCGGCGAACTTGCCGTAGCGGTTTCTCACGCCGTTGACGTAATCCTCCGGAGTTTTGGGCGGCGAGAAGCTGCCGCCCTCGTCGGAGTTGTAGCCCACGAGGATGGGGGTGTCGTTGTAGCGGCCGGCGGAGTAGAGCTTGTATTGGTCGTCGGGGATGACCCAGCCGTCGATAATCGGCCAGCCGCGACCGGCGGGCAGCTTGTCGGCGGGGATTTTCCTAAGCTCGGCGATGGTGGAGACGCCCGCGCGTTGGGCGTAGGCGATGCCCTCGCTCTCGGCGGTCGCGAGGCGCTTCATGTTCTCGCCGGGAAACGTGGTGGGCCGGGGCGGACCGAACGAGCCGCCGCTCTGCGAGATCGCGCCGTGGAAGAGCCCTTTGGCCTCGGGGGACGCGCACAACATGCTGACCGCGATGCCGCCGGCGGATTCGCCGAAGATCGTCACCTGGTTGGGATCTCCGCCGAAGGCCGCAATGTTCTCCTTCACCCAACGGAGCCCGGCGATCATGTCGAGCAAGCCGTAGTTGCCGGACGCCTTGCGCGGATTCTCGGCGCTGAGTTCGGGATGGGCGAGGAAGCCGATGGGGCCGACTCGGTAGGCGATGCTGACGAGGACGACGCCTTTCTTCGCCAGCTTGTCGCCATGGTAATTCCGCTCGCTCGTGGCCCCGGCCCCGAAGCCGCCACCATAGATCCAGACGAGGACGGGCACCTTGTCCGAAGGCGATTTCGCGGGCGTCCAGACGTTCAGATAGAGGCAGTCCTCGCTTTTGCCGGACGGGGGATTCCCGCCCTGGAACGGGCCGGGCGCGAAGTTGGTGGCTTGGCGAACGTCCGTCCATGAGGCGGCGGGTTGCGGCGCGCGCCATCGGAGATCGCCGACCGGCGGCGCGGCGAACGGGATGCCGCGATAGACCGTCAACCCGTCCTCCGACGTGCCCTGCACGAGGCCGTGCTGGACCTTGACCGGCGCGGGTTGCTGGGCGAGGGCGGTGGCTGAAGCGGCCAGGCACAACACCAGCGCCAGAAGCGTGTTTTTCATCATGGGGATGCCTTCAGGGTAATCCGGCGCTCACTTGAAGAACAACTGCAGCGTCTCCGCGAGGTAGTGGCGGGCGTTCATCCAGGTGTGGCCGCCGCCGGTGACGAGGCTCTGGTGGTCGATCTTCTTGTCCTTGAGGAACTGGTCGAACTCCACGGCCTGCTTGTAGAGGAAATCTTCCGTGCCGACGCCCAGCCAGAGCAGCTTCAGCTTCCGGTTGGTTTCCTCGGGCTTGGCCACGAGGTCGGGGAAATGTTTGTTGCAGACCTCGGGAGTGAGGTAGGCGGCGTAGGAACCGATCCAGGCGAACTTGTCCAAGTTGTTGAACGCGGTGAAGAGCGACTGGCCGCCGCCTCGGGAGAACCCGGCGATGGCGCGCTTCTCGCGGTCGGCGAGGACGCGGAAGTTGGCCTCGACGAAGGGCAGGATGTTCCCGAGCAGCTCGTCGTTGAAGACGCGATACATGTCGGCGGCCTGCGGCGTGTTGGGGGCCGGCGCGCCTCCCATCATGTTGCCGTAGGGCATGACAACGATCATGGGCACGGCCTTCTTCTGGGCGATGAGGTTATCGAGGATGAAGTTCATCCGCCCGGCTCGGAACCATGTCTCCTCGGTGTCAGTCGTGCCGCTCACGAGATAAAGCACGGGATACTTGTCGGTGCCCGCGCGGTAGCCGGGCGGCGTGTAGACGACGAGCGGACGGGTGCGCTTGAGGGTCTTGGACTTGTAGAAGAGGTAGGACATCTCGCCGTGCGGCACGTTCTGCACGGAATGGAGCGACGGCTGATCTCCGGGAACGTCCACGAGGCTCGGCTTGAAGCGTTCGTTGGGGAACAGGTGCTGATTGGCCGAGTCGGCCACGCCGATGCCGTCGATGACGAAGTTGTAGGGATACAGGTTCGGCTCGATGGGCCCGACGGTGATGCTCCACACGCCGTTCGTGTCCTTGGTCAGCGGCTGGTTGCCCTTCTGGAACTGTCCGCTCAATTCGACCTTCTGGGCGTTCGGCGCGCGGACGCTGAAGGTCACCTTGCGGTCGGGATGGACAACGGGCGACTGAAGCTGCGGCGCGCGCGAAGGCTGGACTGAAGCATTGAGAGCCAGCGTGAGGAGCAGAGCGAAGGCCGCACGGAGGGAGAAGCGGGAGGGGCTGGAGTGCATGGGGGTGGTCGGGGTTGTCAGGGGCGTCATCTCTGTGTTCTCAGCGAGCAAAAACCGAACTCCGAAGAGAGGCTTGGCTTCGGTCGTAGCGCAGGTTTCCCAACCTGCTGTATCGCCGCACTTCCAAGTCGGCTGGGCGTCGTGCGGGTCGCGCGCGTGAAGACTTCCACGCCGTGCAAGTTTGGAAACTTGCGATACAGCAGGCTGGGAAGCCTGCGCTACCGAGGGTGGCCACAACCCGGCTTCGGAGTTCGGGGGAAATCCAACTACGGGAATCGACTCGTGGAATGGTCGAAAGCCCTCATTTGCCGGCCTGGTTGTTGGCTTCATTTCCCAGAGGCTTTGACGTCGGACTTGTCGGCGACAGACTTGTT
>CBFGQE010000392.1:0-3754 GCA_965650815.1 uncultured bacterium | reverse complement strand
GGTGGCCCTGGAGCAGGAACACGTCGCCCACCCGCAGCGTGATGCGGCTGAGTTTACGGAGCAGGTTCTTGCCGTGCCGATTCAGGCCCAGCACCTGGAGGCCGTAGCGTTCGCGGAATTCGAGCGACTTCAAGGTGCGTCCGATCAACGGCGAACCCGGAACGATGAAGGCCTCGACCAGCGAGGTGTCGCCGTCCGAAAGGTTGGGATCGGAGAGCTTCACTTCGGGTTTGATCTCGATGCCGGCGGTGTCCTTCACCTTCAGCACCTCCTCGCGCGGGCCCTCGACCAGCAGCACGTCGCCGGCCTGGAGCACGAGGTTCGAGCGGGGCACGAGGTATTGGTCCTTGCCTCGCACCACGCGGATGACGGTGAGGTCGAGCTGCTGGCCGAGGCCGGCGTCGCGCAGCGTCTTGCCCGCCAGCGGCGACTTGGGCAGGACCAGCACCTCGGTGAGGTAGGAGCGGATGCCGAAGCCGTCGATCAGCCCGTCGGTCCCGCCGCGGTCGGGAATCCATCGCCGGCCGACGAAGAACATGTAGAGCACGCCGACGACCGCGATGGGGATTCCGACCGGCGCCAGCTCGAACATGCGCATCGGCTCCAGGCCGCGGCCGGTCATCAGGCCGTTGACCACGAGGTTGGTCGAGGTGCTGATGAGCGAGACGGAGCTGGAGAGGATGGAGGCGAAGGCCACGGGCATGAGCAGCCTCGAGGGGGAGGTGCCGGACTTGGCGGCGATGCCCATGACCACGGGCACGAAGAACGCGGCGGCGGCGGTGTTGCTGATGAAGGCGCTGAGCGCCGCCACCGCCAGCATGACGAGGAAGAGCAGCAGCTCCGGCCGGGAACCCGCGCGCCGGAGGATGCCGCGCCCGACGAGGTCCACGACCCCCGTCTTCAGCATCGCGGCCGTCATGATCAGCACGCCGATGATGACCATCACCGTGTCGCTGCTGAAGCCGTTGAAGGCCTTCTCCATCGGCAACAGCCCCGTCAGGACGAGCGACAGCAGCAGGCCCAGCGCGACGACATCGGCGGGCACCCAGTCGAAGGAAAAGAGGACCAGGGCGGCTGAAACGAGCAGGAGCAGCAGGGCTATTTCCCAGGTCATCGCGGCGAGGTTAGGCAGAAGCCCGGCGGGAAGAACAGGACGGGCTTGGGGCAATGGGTTGGAAGGGCTTACAGACCGCCGATTTTCCGGGTCACATCGGCTGAATGCGCCCGCCGGGAATCCAGTCGGGAAACGTGAGACGATGAAACTGTTCCGCCGCTTCCGCTATCCGCTGCTGTTCCTGGCCGTGCTGCTCTTCTGCTCGGTGATGATCGTCCGGCAGTTCCGGAACAACCAGTCGAAGCACGCGGAGCGGAGGGAGGCTTTCATCCTGCTCTTCGTCAAGGGCTACCGGACCGAGGCGGACCAGCTTTACCGCAAGCTCCTGGCCGAGGTGCCCACGCTGAGCAACCGGCAGCTGGTCGAGGACTTCCAGCGCACGCTCCAGGTGGTCAACGCCGTGGAGAAGAACGAGTCGGGCAACCTGATCTACAACTACCACTGGGAGGTGAGCAAACAGATGGAGATCCGGGCGGCCGACATCCTCGACCGGGCCAAGCGGATGGCCGCCGATTGATCCGCAACCGTCCGGCCGGGAGGTCGCGGGCCGACGCTTGCCGAGAGCGGAGCGGCCTCCTAGATTGCGCCGCGTGAAAAGCGTTTTTACCGGTCCCGTCTTCGTCGTCCGCGACAACATCGACACGGACCAGATCATCCCGGCCCAGTATCTGAACCTGATCCCGACGATCCCCGAGGAATACGACAAGCTCGGTTCGTTCGCGATGATCGGCCTGCCCGATTCGCTCTACCCGACGCGGTTCGTCGAGGACGGCCAGGTGGACTCCAAGTTCCCGATCATCATTGCCGGACGCAATTTCGGCTGCGGCAGTTCCCGGGAACACGCGCCCATCGCCATCGGTTCGGCGGACTGCCATGCCATCGTGGCGGAGAGTTTCGCGCGGATCTTCTTCCGCAACTGCGTGGCCACCGGCGAGCTGTATCCCTGCGAGGCCACGGACCGGCTGTGCGACGCCTTCAAGACGGGAGACGAGGCCAAGCTGGACCTGGATGCGGGCACGATCACACACTTGGGCACAGGCAAGGTCTATTCCCTGAAGCCGCTGGGCGACGTTCGGCCAGTGGTGGATGCAGGCGGGATCTTCAACTACGCGCGCCAGAGCGGCATGATCGCCGCCAAGTAGAGCAACCGGCAACGGTTCAGCCAAAAAGCCGCCGATCCTCGGATCGGCGGCTTTTTTGTCGGTCTGATCGGCGCGGAACGCTCAGTCGTCTTCCAAGCCCAAGTCCAGAAGCTGGGCCAAGTGCAGGCATTCTTCGGCCTGGGCCGTCGGTGTTTCCGGGCGGGCCGGGCCGGTTTCCGAGGCGCGGCGGCCCGTGAGGGCTTGGGCCAAGGCCTTGACCACTGCGGCCCGGTGGCAGCGACGGAAGCGGCGCAGGCCGTTGACCGTGAGCGGGCGGGCGGGCAGGAGCCGATATAGCGCGGGTTCGCGGTTGGCCCGGGCGAGCACTTCGGACGAGGCCAAGCAACCTTCGGCGTAGCAGTGCGCGAGCAACTGCGTGAGGTTGGCGGCTTCCGTGGCGCCGATCCCGGATTCGAACGTGGCGGCGGGCTTGGGCCGCACATAGGTATGCACCCGGTGCCGGGCCAACAACGGCTGCTCGGCGCGTCCCCAACGAATGTGACCCAGAACCATGTCCCTAACATCGCCGCCGCGTGTTACGGAAATGTGTCGAACGGGCGAAGAGACGGTGTCGATCCGACCGCCGGTTGGGACGGGGCTTCCGGAGAGATGGACAAACGCCGGGTCAGGACATCCAGCCCGCACGCCAGATCATTGGGCCAAGCCCAGATCCTTGTAGATGAGCGTATTGAGCTCCCGGCCGCGCTTGTGGTGCAGGCGAATGCCGGGCAGGCCGTTGCAGACCCAGGCGACTACGAGACCGTGGGCGGGATCGGCGAAGGCGCAGGAGGTCTGCACTCCACCGTGGCCGAAGGCGGATTCCGAGGCGTGGCGGCCGAATCCATACGGCACCGTCTCCACGCCGTAGCGGGCGGAGTTGAGGATCAGGCCGTAACCGAAGTCGATCTTGTGCTTGAAGGTGTCGTCCCACAGGCCTTCGCGGTGGCGGCGGGTCATGTGCGCGATGGTTTCACGGCGGAGCAGGGGGCTCGGATCGGCCAGCAACGCTTCGTAGAACCGGCCGAGATCATGGATCGGTCCCCGCAGGAACGCGCCGGGCCGCAGGGTGGCGGCAGAGGCCGGGGTGTTCCAAAACGGATGCGGATCAACGGAGCCGCGATCCGTGAGGTGCATCCAACCGAGGCGCGGTTCGAGCCGCGGGAATTCCTCCGGCGAGATCCGCACGCGGCTGTCGTCCATGCCCGCCGGAGAAAACACCCGGCGACGCACAAAGTCCTCGAAGGGTTCGTCGGATGCGCGCTGGACCAACTCGGCCAAGATCGCCCAGCTCGAATGCGTGTGGTAGGCGGCCGAGGTGCCGGGAGTCGCGCCTTCTTCCAGTGGCGCGTCGCAGATGCGGGCGATGGTTTCCGGCCACGGCGTGTCTTCGGGAACGGCGTCGGCGGCGCGGAAGGCTCCGGTGTGCGTGAGCAGGTGGCGGAGTTGGAGCGCGCTTTTGCCGTGGGCGGCGAATTCCGGAAGCCACTTCGCCACGGGC
>CBFGQE010000391.1:0-3760 GCA_965650815.1 uncultured bacterium | reverse complement strand
AGCCGTCGCTCAACCGGTGGGCGCGCGCCGATGGTCCGGCGACGAGCCACAGCGCACAGAGCAGCGGCCAGAAGCTTCGAAGCGCGATGTGGGAGGGGAAGTTCATGGGCGGGAATCTTGGGCCACGGTGGTTTCGGCCAGCTTCGAGAGCGTTTCCCGCAGAGCGACGTCTTCGTAGCGAAGCCCCGCGATCCAATCGACTACGGGCCGCGCGGCGACGGGGCGACGGGCTGCCACCGCGGCTTCCAGCACGAGGCGCAGATCTATGGGTTCGCGTTGGACGGACCAGTTCTCCTGCGCGATGGGCAAGGCAGCGGCGGGATCGTGTTTGAGCCGGAGCAGAAAGCGGGCTTCCTCCCGATGATGAATGAACTCCGGGCGAAGGCGGGCGTCGGCGAATCCGGTTTCCAGCCGCGAGACGAGAGCCGAAAGTTTGGACAGATCGGCGGGCCCACCACGCATCTGCCGGGCTTCGGCCAAGCGGAGAAGAAGGGCATCTAGGTCTTCGTGGTTTGCGAGCGCGGCGATGACTTCGCCGGGACGACGTTGATCGAGCAGGAAGTCCGCCCAGGCTCCGAGCAGATAGGCATCGGTCGGAGCCAGACGCAGGGCTTGGCGGAACGAAGCTTCGGCGGCGGCGGGTCGGCCGAGACGAGCCTGAATTTCCGCGAGCGATGTCATGGCCCAGAGGCGTTGTGTGGTGGGAGCGCCCGGGGTTTCGGCCAAGAGCGCGATGAGGCGTTCGGCGGCGCTCTTGGCTTGTCCGCTCATGGCACCGAGCTGCGCGGCGAGCACGGTGGCGGAGAAGTCTTCGCCGCGCTGGAGCAGGCGAAGACAGGCCTGGCGGGCCTCGGCGTGGCGGCCTTGGAGCAGGTCGATGGTGCCGAGCGTCAACCAAGCGCGGTTGTTGGCGGGATCGCGCCGGACGGCTTGCTGGAGATCGGCGCGGGCCTCGGCGAAACGATGGAGGCTCTGGCGGATCGTGGCCCGGAGCACCAGCGCGGGGATGGGCGGTTCGGCTGCTTCCCACCACTGACGCAGCGCAGCGGCGGCATAGCTCAGATGGCGCGGATCGCCGGTGGCGCGGGCCAAACCGATCAAGCGTTCCGCCACGTCGCAGGCGAGCGCGAGATCATCTGGGGTTTCGTCCAACGAACGGCGCAAGGCGCGGAGTTCCCGCCCTTCGTTCGCGGCTTGGCCCGGGGCCAGGCGGGCGATGACCTCGTCGGGCGAACCTGGGGTGTAGGGTTCGCCCAGTGCGAGGTGGCTTCCGAGAACAGCCGCGATGACGAAGAGCGGGAACCGAGAGGCTTGCATGAGAATTGGCTGGTTGGGACGGGAGCCGGTCGTGCGACGAAAAAACGTGGCGGGTGCCGGCTGACACACGGAGGTTTTCCGACCGGCACCCGCCTTCCGGTCACTCGACCAGGAAACTCATTTCACCTGGACCGAGAACTCGGTCGCGGTCGTGGCGGCATTGGTCAGCACGACCTTGCCGTCGGTTTTGAGGCGGAGAAAACCCGCGCCGGTGGCTGGTTTCGCCACGGTCAACGTGCGGGTGTCCGCGTTGTAGGTGCCGGGCACGTTGCTGAACGGTCCGGTCACGAGCCCGGCGGTCTGCGGCACGATGGTGATCGACTGCTCGTTGGGTGAACCGGGGATCGGAGGGTTCAGATAGGGGAATCGGTCGAGGAACATCGAGGCGTTCACCGTGGCACCGTCGGTGAACGGCGCGTCGCCGGCGGGTGCCTGCTCCGGGGTGCCAAAGAGGCCGAGCTTGATCAGCTTGCCCATCGCGACGCGGAGCGCGATGTCCACGACGTCGTCGCCCGGGCGACGGCCGTTGGGAAAACCGGCGTTGTCACCGGCGATGACGCCGAGGTTGTTCTGCGCGCCGCTTGCCACGGCGGGGATGTCCATGTTCAAGCGGACCATTTCCGCCGCTGCGCCGTTGGCGTTGAGGCCGTCCACGCCGGTGACAAATGCGGCCACGAGGTCGGTGCGCGGGAAGAGCGTGGGAGCCACCGCGCCAGCGCTGCCGTAGAGCAGCTCGATGATCGCGGGCAACGTGGGATGGGTCACGTAGTCGGCGAAGTTCGCGAGATCGTCCTTGGGCTCGCTGGCGTTGAACTTGTCCTTGTCCTTCACGCCGATCACGACCTCGTTCACCAGCGGCATTCCGAGTCGCGAGAATTGGTTGGTCGCGCCATCACGCACCACGCTGGCGGTGGTCCACGCGCCGATGATGCCGCCCTTTTCGCCGGAACCCCGGAGGAAATCCTTGGGCAGTTCGAGGATCAGCGCGGTGACGTTCTTGTAGCGCAGGCTGTCCTTGTTCGCGTCCACCGGGCCGAGCGGGCTGGTGGAGATGTTCACGAGGTCGAAGGTCTCCCCGAGGTTCACCACGAACGGGTCCTTCTTCTGGCCGACGAAGAGCTTGGCCTTGTTCGTCGTGCCGGGCAGCGCGATCTCGTAAACGTAGGCCGCCGCGTAGGCGTCGTAGTCCGGGAAGGTCTTTTCGCCGACGTTGTCCTGCGGCTTGGTGAAGACCGCGCCGCCGGAGTGCATCAAGGGCGTGGCGGTGCCGGAGCGACGGGGCCCCTGGATGAGCGAGACGGTGTAGGTCTGGTCCACCAGCAGGGCGGATTGATCGGCGGCGGTGATCGGGCCGACGGCGAGGACGGGAACGGAATTGGTGCGGCGATTGCCCTCGGGACCGACGGGCAGGGCGAAGGCGCGCGGCGTGTTCTGGAAGCGGAACTGGAAAGTGAGGTCCTCGATGCCGTCGCCGGAATTGTCCACGTGGATCTCGTAGAGCGCGTTGGTGTCGAGCTGGAAGTAGTTCGGCCCGCCGTAGGCGTCCTGGAGCGGGAGGTAGTTGGCGACGACCGTGACGTGGTTGCTGCGGCCGGTCTCGTAGCTGTTGAAGAGATAGAAGTCCGAGGCGTCGATCTTCGGCGTGGCGGTGATCAACGGGGCTTCGCGGTGGCTGGAGGCCAGGGCGGTGGCCCCGACGGTCGCCGCCAAGGCGACGAGGGCGGAGGATTTCTGCAGGCGGGCAGGCGTGTGCATGGAGTTGGTGGGATTGTGGTTGAGCCGTTCAGCGAGGTTCTACGCCGGGAAGAGGCCTGCGGATGCAGGGCGGACGAGAATTTTCCCCTAGCGTGCGCCGCCCGCGTTTCCCAAAGTCCCGCCGCCGAATCTCCGGGCTCCGGCCCGCCGCCCATGAAAGCAAAGATCATCATCACGCCGAAGAAAGCCGTCCTTGATCCCCAGGGGAAAACCGTCGAAGTCGCCCTCGCCCACATGGGCTACACGGGCGTCACCGGCGTCCATGTCGGAAAATACCTGGAGATCGACCTCGCGCCCGGCACCGACAAGGCCGCCGCGCAGAAGGCGTTGAACGAGGCGGCCCACCGCTTCCTGAGCAATCCGGTGATCGAGGACTACAAGCTGGAGATCGTGGACTGACCATGAACTTCGCCGTCCTCCAATTCCCCGCCTCCAACTGCGACCAGGACGCGCTGCACGTCCTGAAGAACGTCTTCGGCCAGTCCGCCCGCTACGTCTGGCACAAGGATGCCTCGCTCGGGCCCGTGGACGCCGTGATCGTGCCCGGCGGCTTCAGCTACGGGGACTACCTCCGCTGCGGCGCCATCGCGCGGTTCAGCCCCGTGATGCAGGCCGTGAAGCAGTTCGCCGACAACGGCGGGCTCGTGCTCGGCATCTGCAACGGCTTCCAGGTGCTCTGCGAAGCGGG
>CBFGQE010000390.1:0-3761 GCA_965650815.1 uncultured bacterium | reverse complement strand
GCCCGTTTCGGCCAACTGGGCGCTGGTGCGGGGCGAAAGCCTATGGGCGTTTTGGGTGAACCGTTTCCAGCCCGTTGCTTTGCCGAAGGCGGCGGGCGATGTGCTCCAGAAACCCGTGGTGCTGCCGCGTGGGCGCGTGCCGATGTTCCTGATGCAGGACTGGCCGGTGCTGGCGGCGGGCTGCGACGTGGAGGCCAATTTCAGTCCGCGCGACTTCCAGTTCGATCCGCAGCCGCCGCGGTTCCTGCTGCACCTGGCCGGTGGCTTGGCCCAGCTCACCGCCCAGCTCCAGTGCGCCTACGGGCCGCGCATCCTGACGGTGGGCGTGAGCGATCCGAACGAGTCGTTCTGGCTGGCCGATCCACAGAACGTAAAGCGCTATTCCACCCGCGACCTGGCGGCGGAACACGCGGCGCTGACGCGGTTGACCAAGTATGGGTTCCGTCCGGGCAAAACACCGGGCAGCTACGAGCTGGTCGGGCAGAACCAGGTGTTGACCTTCCTCGCGCGGGAACATCCCAAGCTGGAGAAAGAGTGGAAGGTCACGCTGGAGGAACGGCTGGAATTCAGCGCCAACAAGAACCTCGAGCGCATCGAGCCCAAGTTCCAGATCACGCCGTCGGGCGTGCAGTGGTTCGACCTGGCGGTGTCGTTCGGAACGAAGGGCGGTGAGGCGTTTTCGCAGGCGGACATCCAACGGCTGCTGCTCGGTGGCACGAGCCATACGCGGCTGAAGAACGGGAAGTTCGCCCTGATCGACACGGGCGCGGTGGAGGAGCTGCAGGAAGTGCTGCTGGACTGCAATCCGCAGCAGACCGGCGGCGGCTACCGGATGAGCGCCACGCAGGCGGGCTTCCTGGACGCGACCTTGGCGGAGAACGGTTGGCAGGCGGCGGCTCCCAGCGCGTGGAAGGATCGGGCGAAGACGCTGGCGGGAGAAGCGAAGCTGGTTTGTCCGCCGCTCGGCAAACTGGAGGAGGTGCTCCGGCCGTATCAGAAGCAAGGCGTGGCGTGGATGCACTTTCTCCGGGCCAATGGCTTCGGCGGCATCTTGGCGGATGAGATGGGCTTGGGAAAGACGCTGCAGACGCTGGCGTTCATCGAATCAACGAGGAAGGCGGAAGGCGGAAGGCGGAAGGAACCTTGCCTGGTGATCTGCCCGACGTCGCTCGCCTTCAACTGGGCGGCGGAAGCGGCGAAGTTCACTCCGGGTTTGAGAGTGGTGCTGCTCCACGGACCGGATCGGCACAAACGGTTCGCCGAAATTCCGGAAGCGGATCTCGTGGTCACGAGCTACGCGCTGATCCGGCGCGACGCGGAGCGTTACAAGGGTGTGGAGTTCGACACGGTGGTGCTCGACGAAGCCCAGCACATCAAGAACCGCCAGACGCAGAACGCCCAGGCGGTGAAGGCGGTGCGGTCGAAGTATCGGTTGGTGCTGACCGGCACGCCGTTGGAGAACTCCGTGCTGGATCTGTGGAGCATCTTTGACTTCCTCATGCCGGGCTATCTGGGCACGGCGCAGGATTTCCGCGACCGCTACGAACAGCCGATCACCAAGGCGAAGGACGCCGACGCCCAGGCCCGGTTGGCCCGGCGCTTGAAACCGTTCCTGCTCCGTCGTCTCAAACGCGAAGTCGCCGCCGAACTTCCCGAGAAGCTGGAGCAGGTCTCGTTCTGCGATCTGTCGGAAGAACAGGCGCAGGTTTACCAACAGGTGCTCGACGCCACTCGCCGCGAAGTCGTCATGGCCGTGGACCAAAACGGATTGGCCAAGAGCCGGATGGTGGTGCTGAGCGCGCTGTTGCGGTTGCGGCAGATCTGCTGCGATCTGCGGTTGCTTGGCGTGGAGCGGAGCGATGGAACGATGGAGTCAGGGAGGGATGGGAATGCGCCCTCCAACACTCCAGCGCTCCAAGACTCCAAGACTCCGCCGGCTTCCGGGAAGCTGGAGCTCTTCTCCGAGCTGCTGGAGGAAGTGGTGGACGGCGGTCATCGGGCGCTGGTCTTCAGCCAGTTCGTCGGGATGTTGACCCTGCTGCGGGAACGGCTGGAGGCGGAGGAGATCGAGTATTGCTATCTGGACGGCTCAACGAAGGACCGGGGGGCGGTGGTGCAGAAGTTCCAGACCGGCAAGGCACCGGTCTTCCTCATCTCGCTCAAGGCGGGCGGCGTGGGCTTGAACCTCACGGCGGCCGACACGGTGATCCACTTCGATCCGTGGTGGAATCCGGCGGTGGAAGACCAGGCGACCGACCGGGCCCATCGCATCGGCCAGACCCGGGTCGTGACCAGCTACAAGCTGATCACCCGGGGCACGATCGAGGAGAAGATCCTCCAGTTGCAGCAAAAGAAGCGGGACGTGATCGCGGCAACGTTAACCGGCGAGGAAGCCCTGACGGGCACCCTAGATTGGTCGGAGATTCAGGAACTGCTCGCTTGAACGGCTTGGTTCGTAAATTGTCCAAGCCCAAACCCGGTAGGGATGAGCAATATCCGCCAAAAGCCGGGCAAACCGGGTCAGGCCGATCCGGCCCATGACGATAGATTGGACAGCAGGCTTCGGATAGGGCACAAGTTCGGTCCTTTTTCCGGTCCGCCGCACGAACCGAACGTATGATGCAGAACACAGCCCCCATGATGGACCCGCTGCTCGATGAGCAGGTCCCCACCCTCCGCAGCCTTTCACGCCGGTTCGAAACCCCGTCCATTCCCCGGGCCATCTGGCAGTTGGTCAACACGTTGGTGCCCTACGCCGGGCTCTGGGTGGCGATGTATTTCACGACGGCCCACGCGCCCTGGTGGGCGACGGTGCCGCTGGCGCTCCTGGCGGGACTGTTCCTCGTCCGGGCCTTCATCATCTTCCACGACTGCGGCCACGGGTCGTTTTTCGCCAACAAGACGGCCAACACCGTTTTCGGCTGGATCACCGGGGTGCTGACCTTCACGCCCTACCACCATTGGCGCTGGGAGCATTCCATCCACCACGCCACGTCCGGCAACCTGGACGAGCGCGGCACGGGCGACATCTGGACCATGACGGTGAAGGAATACTTGGCGGCGAGCCCGATGCGGCGGTTCAAATACCGCCTCGCGCGGAATCCGCTGGTTCTCTTCGGTCTGGGGCCGCTCTTCATCTTCGTGGTCTGGCAGCGGTTCGTCTCCCCGAAGGCCCGTGCGCGCGAACGCCGCGAGGTGCATCTGACCAATCTGGCGCTGCTGGCCGTGGCGGTGGGCCTGAGCTTCGTTTACGGCTGGAAGACCTACCTGGTGCTTCAGCTCTCGGTGATGATGGTGGCGGGCGCGGTTGGGCTCTGGATGTTCTACGTGCAGCACCAGTTCGAGGACGGCTACTGGTCCGACGATCCGAACTGGGACCATACGGCGGCCGCGATGGAAGGAAGCTCCTTCTACAAGCTGCCCAAGATCCTCCAGTGGTTCTCCGGCAACATCGGATACCACCACATCCACCATCTCAACTATCGCATCCCGAACTACAATCTGGAGCGCTGCCACAAAGCCGATCCCGCCTTTCAGAAGGTGAAGCCGGTCACTTTTTGGAGCAGCTTCAGGACACTTCGCCTGCGCCTCTGGGACGAGGAGCGGCGGACGATGGTCGGCTACAGCGCGCTGCGCCGGTATCGGAACCGGACGGCGTGAGGTTTCGAAGCCGGGCAGGGTGCAGCAACGAGTATTCAGTGGCCAGTGACCAGATGGGGCTGTCTGGAAACTGATTACGGAGCACTGGACACTTCCCTGCG
>CBFGQE010000389.1:0-3778 GCA_965650815.1 uncultured bacterium | reverse complement strand
TTCCTGAAGCTCTACGAGGAGGAGCGCGAGCTGCCGGTCCGCATCTTCCTCGACGCCAGCGAATCGATGGGCTTCGGCGAACCGTCGAAGTTCGACTTCGCCCGGCAGATCGCGGCCGCCGTCGGCTACGTGGCGCTCTGTGGCTTCGACCGCGTGGCCGTGGCGCCTTTCCCCGCGCTCAATGGCGCCAATGAAACTTCTGAAGCCGCGGTTGCCGAGCTGAACGCCCGGGGCGCGCTGCGCTCCATGCGCGGCAAGAAGTCCTCGCTGCAATACTTCAACCATCTGGCCCGGTTGCGCGTGGGCGGCACGGCGTCCTTCAACGACTGTCTCCGGCGCGGCGCGATGGAGGCCCGTCAGGCCGGAGTCGCCATTGTCCTCAGCGATTTCCTCGATCCCGTCGGCTACGAGGACGGATTGAACGCGCTGGTCGGACGGGGCTTCCAGGTGAACGCCATCCAGATCCTCGCGCGGGAAGAGCTGGACCCGTCGAGCTTCGGCGACCTGCGGCTGGTGGACAGCGAATCGGGCCACACGCAGGAGGTGACGTTCGGGAAGTTCCGGCTGAAGGCCTACCGGCAGACGGTCGAGAAGTTCCGGCAACGGCTGAAGGAATTCTGCTCCGGTCGGGGCATCAGCTTCTTCTCCGTGGGCTCGGACACCTCGTTGAACGAGCTGCTCCTGAAACAGCTCCGCGCCTCCGAGATCTGGGGCTGATCCCGCAGGCGCGGACGCCACCGTCCCCGCCCGAATCCCCCTTCAATCCAGCGCTTCCTCCAGGGCCTCGACCACGGTCTTGAGCACGGTGAGCCGGGCGCTGCGTTTGTCGTTCGCGGCCACGATGGTCCACGGGGCGTGCGGGCGATGCGTGTGGGCGACCATGTCGTTGACCGCGGCCTCGTAGGGCTTCCATTTCGCGCGGTTCCGCCAGTCCTCCTGGGTGATCTTGTAGCGTTTGCTTGGGGTGCGTTCGCGGGCCTTGAAGCGCCGGAGCTGTTCCTCGGGGCTGATGTGGAGCCAGAACTTCCGCAGCACGAACCCGCCTTCCACCAGCTGGGCCTCGAAATCGTTGATCTCGCCGTAGGCGCGCTGCCATTCGCGGGGCTGGGCGAAGCCCTCGACGCGCTCGACGAGCACCCGGCCGTAGTGGGAACGGTCGAAGATGCCGGTCAATCCGGCCGGGGGCAGATGCCGCCAGAAACGCCAGAGGTAGTGCTGGGCCTTCTCCTCGGCGGTCGGCGCGGCGAAGCCCACGACCTGGTAGAGCCGGGGATCGAGCGCCCGGGTCACGCGCCGGATGGCGCCGCCCTTGCCCGCCGCGTCCCAGCCCTCGAAGACGAGCAGGCAGGTGCGCTTCTTCTCGAACTGCTTCCACGCGAGCTTCAGCAGGCGGGCCTGGAGCTTCTCGAGCTTCTCGTTGTAGTCGGCCTTCTCCAGCACGACGGACTGGTCGGCGGGCGAGAGGAAATCCTTCTCGGTGAAGCGGAACCGCGCGGCGCGGCGCGTCTCGCGGACCTTGGCGCGGCTGGAGGCGCGCTGCAGCGTGTCGAGCAGCAGGCGCGCGACGGTCAGGCTGCGCTTGGCCGGGTCGGTGGCGTCGATGAAATGCCACGGGGCTTCCGGCGCATGGGTGTGGCGCATCATCTCGTCGGCCAGCTCCGAGACCTCTTCGTGGCGCTCGACGAGATTCCGGCCGACGGGGAGGAGCGTGAGGTGCAGCTCGGGATTGGCCGAGAGGTCCTTGAGCCGCTTCTTCACCGTCTTGCGGGAGATGTGGAACCAGAGCTTGAGGAAGACCGTGCCGTCGGCGGCCAACATGTGCTCGTGCCGCCGCGTGGCCGCGAGCCGTTCCTCGAACCCGGCGCGTTTGAGGTCGCCGTTCAGCCGGCCCAGCAGGAGATCGGAATACCACGCGCCGAAGAGCACGGCCACGCGGCCGCGGGCGGGCAGGTGCAGGTTGTGGCGGAAGTGGGGTGGATGTCCGTCGGGATGGTCCGACTGGAAGAAGCTGCCGTGGGTCTCGATGCCGCGCGGGTCGAGCCACTGGTTGATCTGCCAGACGACCTCGCCCTTGCCCGCGCCCTCGATGCCCGCGACGACGATCACGACGCGGCGGCCCGAGGTCTTGAGGTCGAACTGCGCCTTCAGCAGCCGCGCCCCGAGCGGCTCCAGTTCGGCGTCGAAGCGTTCCTTGGAGACCGGCCGGCCCCCGCCCTTGTGCACGTGGAACATGGCGCGACCGTAGCCACGCTCCCCGCGCCGGGGCCAGTCCTCGCTTGGAAAAATCTCCGTGACGGAGGATGGGACCCTCGCAGCGCAAGCCTCCTGCTGGCCGTGTCGCAACCGTCCCGGTGGCCGTAGCGCCGACATCCTGTCGTCGAGAACGAACCTCGGCCAAAGAACGCCCCCGCAAGCGCGACACTTTCGGCCCGGCCGACGGGACGTCGGCGCTAAGGCGCTCTGGCGTGTCCCCGCTCATCCGTCCTAGGCTAACGCCCATGCCCCGTCTCCTGCACGCCGCCCTTTTGGCGCTCCTGCTCGTCGCTTCGGCTCCGGCCCAAGCGGCCACGAACTGGTATGCCGACGCCGTCTGGTATCAGATTTTTCCCGAACGCTTCCGCAACGGCGACCCCAGGAACGATCCCACCCGCGAGAGCCTCGCCGGCACCTGGCCCTACAGTTCACCGACGAATTGGCAGGTCTCGCCCTGGACCAGCGACTGGTATGCGCTCCAGCCTTGGGAAAAGGACGGCAAGGGCTTCTATCACCACGCTCAGCTCCGGCGTTACGGCGGCGATCTCCAAGGCATTCTCGACCGTCTCGACCATCTCCAGCAGCTCGGCGTCAACGCGCTCTACCTGAACCCGGTCTTCGATTCCCCTTCGTCCCACAAATACGGCGCAACCGCCTACCACCACATCGACCGCCACTTCGGTCCTGACCCCGTCGGCGACGCCCGGATCATGGCCGAGGAAGACCCTGCCAACCCCGCGACCTGGAAATGGACCGCCGCCGACCGCCTCTTCCTCAAGCTGCTGGACGAAGCCCATCGCCGGAAAATGCGTGTTGTCATCGACGGTGTCTTCAACCACGTGGGCATTCCCTTCTGGGCCCTGCAACGCGCCAAACGCGAAGGCCCGGGAAGCCGCTTCGCCGCGTGGTTCCAGATCAAACGCTGGGACGATCCCGCCACGCCGCGCGACGAGTTCGACTATCAAGGCTGGGTCGGCATCAAGGACCTGCCGCAGTTCAACCGCGACGAGACGAACCTGCACGCCGACGTCCGCGCCCATCTCCACGCCGTGGTGCGCCGCTGGATGGATCCGAACGGCGACGGCAATCCGGCGGACGGCATCGACGGCTGGCGGCTCGATGTCGCAGCGGAGGTGCCGATGGGCTTTTGGAGGGAGTTCCGCGGTTGGGTGAAAACCATCAATCCCGACGCCTATCTGACCGGCGAAATCTGGTGGGAGAACTTCGACCAATTCACCTTCCGCAACGCCCGCCCGTGGTTGGACGGGGCGTTCGACGGCGTGATGAACTACCGGCTGGGCGATGCGATCTACCAGTTCCTCAACGAACCCAACGGCATCTCGGCGCAGGCGTTCATCGAACGCACGACGGCGCTTCAGCGCGATGTGGGCTTCGACAGTTGGCTCGATCTCCAGAACATCTTCGCCACGCACGACACCTCGCGCATCGGCTCCGCCGTGGTGAATCCGCGCTTACGCCAAGACCACGGTGCGGGCGTGCAGGACCACCGGGACTATCTCGTGCG
>CBFGQE010000388.1:0-3779 GCA_965650815.1 uncultured bacterium | reverse complement strand
CTCGCCGGTCTCTATGGCACGCCCACCAGCCTGGCCTTCACCAATCCGCCGCTGGCCGGCGCCTTCAATGTCGGTGGCAGCGTCGTCCTCACAGCCGGCGCCTGGTCCCGCACCGGCGCGCCGCTCACCTACCAGTGGCGCAAGAACGGTGTGAACCTCCCCGGCGCGACCGGTCCGACGCTCTCCCTCAATCCGCTGCAAAGCACCGACGCCGCGAACTACTCCGTCGTCGTGAGCGACGGCACCACCAGCGTCACCAGCCCGGCGGCGGAACTGGTCGTCTTGGCCGGACCCGAGTTCCTCGCCCAACCGACAAGCCTCTCCGTGACCCAGGGCGTCAGCGTCACGTTCCGCGCCAACGTGCGTGGTCTGGCCCCGCTCACCTACCAGTGGAAACGCAACGGCGTGAATGTGCCCGGCGCCACGAACCTCAACCTCACGCTCCCCTCCGTCTCCGGCGCGGACGCGGGCGCCTACACGCTGACCGCGCTCAACCCGCTCGACGACGCCACCAGCGCCCCGGCGTTCCTCACGGTCGCGTCGTTGCCCGCAGGCACGGTCGATCCGGCCTTCGCCACCGGCCAGGGCGCGAACAACACGGTCTATGCCCTCGCTGAGGCTCCGGCCATCGACCGCCTCTACGCGGCCGGCCAGTTCACCAGCTTCGACGGTGTCTCCGGCACCTTCGCCAAGCTGAACCCCGACGGTTCGCGCGGGACCAACACCATCGCCACCACGGCCAACACCGGCATCCGCTACGCCGTGGCCGCGCTGCCCGACGGACGCGCCTACTTCGGCGGCAACTTCAACTACACCTCGGACAGCGTGAACAACATCGTCTCCCGTCGCGGTCTCGCGCGGGTCCTGACCAACGGCCTCCGCGACACCGCCTTCACCAATGAGATCGACTCCGGCAGCGTCCAGGCGCTGCTGGTCCTGCCCGACGAGAGCCTGCTTGTCGGTGGCTCGTTCAACACGCTCGGCGGCGTGCTCCGCACCAACCTCGGCCGGATCAAGCCCGACGGCACGACCGACACCGCGTTCGGTGCGCCGAACTTCGTCCAGGGCGGCACCGTGACCGCCTTCGCCCGGCAGAGCGACGGCAAGATCCTCGTCGGTGGCAGCTTCACCGGCGTGCTCGGCACGGCGCGCGGCCGCCTCGCCCGGCTCAACGCCAACGGCACGCTCGACACCGGCTTCGCCGCCGGCGCGGGCGCGAACAACAGCGTGGACGCCGTGGCCGTGCTGCCCGACGGCAAGATCCTCGTCGGCGGCAACTTCACCCAGTTCGACGGTCAGGCCCGGAACTACCTCGCCCGGCTGAACGCCGACGGTTCGCTCGACACGGCCTACGCGCCCTCGCTCAACAGTTCGGTGGCGGCGCTGGCCGTGCTGCCCGACGGTCGCGCCTACGTGGGCGGCAATTTCACCTTCGTCAACGGGCAGTCCGCGCAGCGCTTCATCCGCCTGAACGCCGACGGCACGACGGACGGGAGCTTCAACCTGCCCGGCGGCGCTTCTTCCACCGTGCTCGCCATCCTCGTGCAGCCCGACCGCGGCGCGATCGTCGCGGGCGGCTTCACCAGCATCGGCGGCCAGAGCCGCAACCGCCTCGCCCGACTCCTGGGCGACGGCCAGCTCGCGCCGGTCATCGCCGCGCAGCCGCAGAACGTCGCGGCCGATGCGGGCGACACCGTGAACTTCAGCGTGGCCGCCGGTGGCCTGAATCCGCTGCGGTTCCAGTGGCGCTTCAACGGCGCGAACCTGGCCGGGCAAACCAACGCCCTGCTCACCCTGGCCAACGCCTCGACCAACAACGCCGGTGGTTACTCTGTCGTCGTGACCAACAGCTACGGTGCCGTGACCAGCGTCGTGGCCACCTTGAGCATCGAGGTGATCGGTGGCGGGGGCGGCGGCTTCTCCGACTGGGCCACGTCCACCGGACTGACTGCTGGCAACAACGGCCCGGGCGACGACGCCGACAACGACGGCATCCCGAACGCCGTGGAATACTACTTCGGCTCCGATCCGAAGGGCGCTTCCTCCGGCCTGCTGCCCGTCGCGCAGACCGTCTCCACCGGCGGCCAGGACTACCCGGCCATCCAGTTCATCCGGCGCAAGAGCGCCCCGTTGGTCACGCCCGAGATCCGCGTGTCGAGCAATGTGCAGTTCACCGACAGCCTCGGCAGCACCACCGCGACCACGACCGATCTGGGCGACGGCACCGAACTGGTGACCATACGATCCAACACCAGTCGGGCCGCCCAACCGGCGCAGTTCCTGCAACTGCGCCTGACGGTGCCGTGAGACGTTGACGAACCGGAGCGCGGAACATCGCTCCGCCAGGACGACCTTCGTTCCAGAACCCATCATCTGGGCCAACAGAAAATGGCCGTCTTGGATGGAAGCCTGCCGGTCCGGCAGCGGCGGAGCCATGCTCTGCGCTCCGGCCCGGCCCGAGAATTTTTATGAAGAGAACCCAGTGGTTGAAACGAACCGGAGCGGCCCTCGCCGCCGCTGTCGGACTGACGACGCATCTTCCAACCGCGCAGGCCGCCTCGCCCTCCGCGCTGCTCGACCAGACCTTCGCCATCGGCCACGGCGCGAGCGATCCGCTCGCCCTCCCGGCCTTCGAGCTGGGCCAGATCCAGGCCGTGGCGGTCCAGCCGGACGGCAAGGTGCTGGCCGGTGGGCAGGCGCGGTTCATCGACTTCAATGGGACCGCCGTCCGCTTCTTCGTCCGGGTCAACGGGGACGGCTCGCTGGACACCGCCTTCGTCAACAACGTCGGCAACGGTCCCTCCACCTCCACGGGCTTCGGCGAGATCAACGACATCGTGGTCCAGCCGGACGGGAAGATTCTCGTCTGCGGCGTGTTCACCACCTTCGCCGGCGTGTCGCGCAGCCATCTGGCCCGCTTGAACGCCGACGGCACGCTCGACACCGGCTTCCTCACCGGTGGCGGCGCCGGGCCGGCCAACAGCAGCTACCTGACCGACATCGCGCTCCAACCCGACGGCAAGATCCTCGTCGGCGGCTTTTTCACCTCCTTCGGCGGTTCGGCCCGGCGGGCGATTGCGCGGCTGAACAGCGACGGCTCGCTCGACACGACGTTCAACGTTGGCTTTCCGGGCGGCCTCGGCAGCTCGTCCGTCATCCGGTCCATCGGCGTGCAGGCCGACGGCAAGATCTACCTCGGCGGCACCTTCACCGAATGGAACGGCCTGCCCGTGCCCGGCATCATGCGGGTGAACGCCGACGGCTCGCAGGACACCACCTTCCTCCCCTCGCACACCGATCCCTATCCCAGCGTCGAGACCCTCCATGTCGTGGGCGACGGCTCGGTGCTGGTTGGCGGCTTCATCGAGGGCGCGGCCAACAGCACCACGCGCTTCTTTGCCCGCTTGAAGGCCGACGGCACGCTCGACACCGCCTTCGCCGGCGACGACGCGACCGACGGCTGGGTGTCCGACATCCAGCCGTGGCCGACCGGCGGCTATCTCGTAGCCGGACGCTTCCGCGAAGTGCTCGGCCAGCCGCGCGGTCAATTGGCCCTGCTCAAAGCCGACGGCTCGTTGGAGACCGGCTTCGCTCCCGTGCCCTACCCGAACGAGAACCAGACCAACGACCTCGTCCACATCTACTCCGCCGCCATCGCGCCCGACGGCAAGATCGTGGTGGGCGGCTGGTTCACGAACTACCCGAACAACTCCCTGCTCAATGGCCAGACCTTCAGCGGCCTCGCCCGGCTCGTGGGCGGCCACACCGGCGGCGCGGGC
>CBFGQE010000387.1:0-3782 GCA_965650815.1 uncultured bacterium | reverse complement strand
CCAGTGGTTTGGTCGACAAATGCCACGGTTGTCGTAAGGCCGGACCCAGACACTCAGAAACTGCTGAACGATTTGTCGAATGAGGCATTCATCAGTTGGGATACTGTTGTCGGCGGTCTTTTGGCTATCGTAGGTGGCTTTTTGGCTGAACTCGCAATGTCTGCGCGTCAAAAGAAGCAGCAAGATACAGACTAAGCTGAATTCAAGCGAAACCTAGTGGGGGCGATTCGACTGGAGCTGGATGCTCTTAGCAGAACGTATGATTCGGAGATAGGTGCTCAGTTGGCGGCCAATTCCCCGGACGAGCCATTCAGGATACGCATTCAGATTACCCAAGACTGGTTTACGGTCTTCAACTCGAACGCTGTTCACATAGCGAAACTCGAGCCAGATATGGCAGCAGCAATTGTGGGAATATATGCTTCGATGAAGGCGTTAATTGAACTGTATGCGATCAACAATACCGGTTTGGATAGGCTTGAGAGAATCGAGCAGAGTCCTCAGCGATTTGACCAGTCGCCACAGAATAAGCCGAACGTTGATGCGCTCAACAAAGCGATGGCTTTTGTCAGGAACCAACTTGTGGAGCACGCCTCAAAGATGAGGAAAGCAGATGGCGAACTTCGGCGACAGGTCGGCTTATTCAGGAATCTTGGGAATCCCTGAAACTGCATAGTCTAAAATTGGAGACGGCTTGGGCGAGCTGTCCCTACCTGGTCGGACTCAGAGCTGCGTCATCGCTTGGTCCAGCGCCGCGATGAGCGGGGTCATGGATTCGACGGTTTCGTCGCCCATGTTGGAGATGCGGAAGGTGGTGCCCTTGATCTTGCCGTAGCCGCCGTCGATCAGGAAGCCCTGCTCCTTGACGAGCTTCTGGAGCTTGGCCACGTCCACGGTGCGGCCGCCGGGCTTCGCGCCGTTGTTGAAGCAGCAGAGGGTGATCGATTCGAAGCCGGCTTCGGGGAAGAGGGTGAAGCCGTGCTTGGTGCCCCAGTCGCGCAGCATCTGGTTCGTCTTCTGGTGACGGGCGTAGCGGGCGTCGAGGCCTTCGGCGAAGAACTCGCCGAGCTTGGACTCGAGCGCGTAGATGTGCGGGATGCTCGGGGTGCTGGGGGTCATCGAATCTTTGGCGTTTTTCTCGAACTCCACGAAGTCGAAGTAGTAGCCGCGGTCCTTGACCGTGGCGGCCTTGGCGAGGGCGGCAGGCGAGGCGGTGAAGACCGCGAGGCCTGGCGGCAGCGCGAAGGCTTTCTGGGTGCCGGCGAGGAGGACGTCGATGCCCATGGCGTCGAAGTTCAACGGCAGCGCGGTCATGGAGCTGACGGCGTCCACGATGAACATCACGTCGGGATACTTGGCCTTGAGCGCGGCAATCTCGGCCAGCGGGCTCATGGTGCCGGTGCTGGTCTCGTTGTGGATGAGCGTGAGGGCGTCGAACTGGCCGGTGGCGAGCTTGGCGTCGATCTGTTCGGCGCGGATGGGCGAACCCCACGGCACCTGGAGGGCTTCGGCTTCCTTGCCGCACTTCTTGGAGACGTCGAACCACTTGTCGGAGAAGGCGCCCTTCATGCAGTTGAGGACCTTCTTGGTGACGAGATTGCGGAGGGAACCTTCCATCACGCCCCAGGCGGAAGAGGTGGAAAGATAGACGAGCTGTTTGGTGCCGAGCAGCGTCTGGAGCTGGGGCTGGATCTTGGCGTAGAGGTCCTTGAAGCCCTGGCCGCGATGACCGATGGCCGGGCGGCAGAGCGCCTGGAAGGTCTTGGGGCTGACTTCGACGGGACCGGGGATGTGGAGTTTGACGTGCGCCATAAACAGGGCCGGAACGTTGCCAGAGGGAGTCAAGGGAGCAAGTGCTGTTTGGACGCGAGGAAGGACGAAGCGCGAAGGCCAAAGAGCAGATTCCAAGCGAGGAGTTGCGGCTTGGGAGTTCGGGCTTCTTTCGGCCTTTGGACTTCGTGCTTCGTCCTTTCCCCCAAGGTTTGCCGTTGGCGGTGGCGGCGGCGGGCGGTTACGACTTCGCGCCATGGAAATGCTGCGTGAGAAGGTGCCCGCGTCCTGGGTGCCGAAGGTGCTGGCCAATCTGCCGGCGGTGTTGATCGACCACGCTCATCTGGAGCGGAAGGCGGCGACCTCGGCGCTGAATCTGGAGAAGTTCCCGGCACTGTTCCCCAAGGTTCGCGAGCTGAACGCCATTGCCATCGAGGAGCTGCAGCACTTCGAGCTCGTCCTGGACCTCCTGAAAAAGCGCGGCGTCCCTTTCGGCCAAGCCATTCCCAGTCCGTGGATCTCCGGCTTGATGCGGTCGGTGCGGAACGGCACCCGCCAACAGGTGGTGGACCGGTTGATCTGCTGTGCGCTGATCGAGGGGCGGAGCTGCGAGAAATTCCAGATCCTGGCGGAGGCGTTGAAACCGGTGGACGCGGAACTGGCGGCGTTCTACGCGAGCCTGGTGGAATCCGAGGGCAACCACTACGCCACGTTCCTGATCATGGCGCGGGAGATCGACCTGGAGGAAACGCAGCGGCGGCTGGACTTCTATCTGGACCTGGACGCGGAGCTGATGCGGGTGCCGAATGATCTGCCGTTGTTGCACTGAGGGAGGGCCGGGGCGGTTGTAGACGAGCTTTGGAGCCAACCGAGCCTGTGCGCCGAGATGTGTCACCGAGTTGTAACATATCCGGTTGACGCCGGTTGAGGCTGCTGGGAGAACGCGGTCGTCGTTCCCCAACAACCTATTCCGCCCGAGCTATGCCGTGCGCCATCGCACCTATGAGCGTTGCTTCGACCGGGAATTTCCCGGTTGGAGCCTCCGGCCGTCCCGTTGACGGGTTGAGCCGTATCCGGAGTGCGTCGGCGGCTTTGTTGGGGAGCGGAACGCTTGGAATGACGTTCCAAGTCCACCCATGAACCCAATCAAACTCGTAGCCCTCACTGCCCTAGTGCCGTGCGTGGCCTCCCAGGCGGCCAACATCGCTTGGATATCGTTCCACGGCGCCGACAACACGCCGACGGCCGGTGCCGCCGGTGCCGGGCACACCATGGCGCCGGATGTCGGCTATACGTCCCTGTTGACGGGCGCAGGCCATACGGTCACGCGGTTCGTAACGGCCGACAACGCGGACACGCTGCCCGCGTTCGCTACCCTGAACACCTTCGACCTCGTGATCATCGGCCGGTCGGTCAACAGCGGCCATTATCAGCAGGCCAACGAAGCGACCTTCTGGAATACGACCATCACCGCTCCTCTGATGGACATGTCCGGCTACACGCTGCGCAACGTGCGTCTGGGCTACACCACGGGCGGCACCATGCCGGACACCACCTCCTCGGTGAAGCTGACCGTCTCCGACGTGGATCATCCGATCTTCGCGGGCATCAGCCTCGATGCCGGAAACACGATGGTGAACAATTACGCCGACATCATCACCTTCAACTCGATCATCCAGCGCGGCATATCCGTGAATTCCGATCCCTTGGCCGGAGGCGGCACTCTGCTGGCCTCGGTCAGCGCCGATGCCCCTGCGGCGGCCAACGGCATGATCATCGCCGAGTGGAACGCTGGCGCGACGATGGCCACGACTCCCGCCACCACGCTCGGCGGCCATCGACTCGTGTTCCTGTCCGGAACCCGTGAAGCGGCCAACGTGAGCAGCGAGACCGCAGGCTTGTTGGACCTCACGGCCGATGGCCAGACGATGTTCCTGAACGCGGTGGACTACATGACCACCCCCGTGCCGGAGCCTGGTTCGCTCTCCTTGATCGGTCTCGGAGCGGCGGCC
>CBFGQE010000386.1:0-3793 GCA_965650815.1 uncultured bacterium | reverse complement strand
CGTATCTCCCCAGTCCGCTGGCCACCGCCGATGCGTTCGTGGCCCTACTGCGGGAGCGCGGTGTCGTAGCCCACTTTCGCCGTTCGCGCGGCGGCGACATCGACGCGGCCTGCGGCCAGTTGCGCCGTCGTGCCTTGGCCGCGACCGTGGCCGAAGCATGAGCGCCGAACCCGCAGCGAAGTCCGCCGAATCGCCCGCTCCTTATCCGCTGGTCGCGGCCTTCCTGCGGCATCTCGCCGTGGATCGCGGATTGTCCGAGAACACCCACGTCAACTACGCCCACGCCCTGGCCGAGTTTTCAGTCTGGCACCGCAAGGAACGGGACAGTGAACCGGTGTGGAGCGAACTGCTCCGGGAGGATTTCCGCAGCTACCTGCGCTACCTCAGTCGGAAACAACGGAGCCGCGCCACCATCCAGCTCCACTTCTCCGCGCTCCGCACCTTCTACCGCTTCCTCGTGCGCGAAGGGCACGTCGCCGTTTCGCCCGTGCGGAATCTGGTTCTTCCAAAACTGACGCGCCGTCTCCCCGAGTTCCTGACCGAGCCGCAGATGCTGGCCCTGTTGGCAGCGCCGTTGCAGCGCTTGAAGCAGGAACCGGAAAACGAAACGCCCGAAGCCTCCGTTCGCCGACGGTTCGAAGCCCGCCGCGACGCCGCGCTTCTGGAAGTCATTTACTCCTGCGGTCTGCGCATCAGCGAGGTCTGCAAACTGAAATGGGAAGCGATCTCGCTGCACGAAGAGCACGTGCATGTCTTGGGCAAGGGCCGGAAAGAACGCCTCGTGCCCATCGGCCTGCCCGCCTTGCGCGCCCTGCGGGATTTGGAGCGTGAGTCCGGCGCGACCCGGGAGCCCACGGAATTCGTTTTCCGCCAGTCCGCCGAGTCCGCGGAACCGGTGATGCCCGGCCAGGTGCAGCGCCGTTTGAAGGACTACCTGGAGGCGGCCGGATTGGACCGGAGCCTGACCCCGCACAAGATCCGCCACAGCTTTGCCACCCATCTGCTGAACCACGGCGCGGACCTGCGCAGCGTGCAGGAGCTCCTCGGCCACGCCCACCTCGCCACCACCCAGATCTACACCCACGTGACCACCGAACGCCTGAAGCAGGCCTACGACGCCGCCCATCCGCGGGCGTAGCGCGACGGCGGGGATAGAAGCCCCGCTCAGACCTGCCAATACACGGCGAGGTTGTCGATGGGTTGGATGGTGACCTTCTTGTCCGCCAAGAACTCCGTAACGGCGAGCTTGCAGCCCGGCACGGCGTGGTAGTCGTCGATGATCACGTAACCGCCCTTGGGCACACGGTGGTAGAGTGCCTTGAAGATGTCCATGGTGGACTCATACATGTCGCCGTCGGCGCGCAGCACGGCGATCTTGTCACAGGGCAGGCCCGACAAAGTCTGGCTGAACCAGCCTTTGACCAGATGGATGTGGTCTCCCTGGAGATGGAACTTCCCGAAGTTCTCCCACACCTGTTCCTGGCTCACGCTGAGAAAGTCCGCACTGCGCCAATGGGGATCACCCGCATCCTGTTCCAACGAGGGTTTGGGGAGTCCTTGGAACGAGTCGCAGAGATAGACATCCCGGATCTGTTCATGGGCGGCCAAGACGCCCGCCGCGTAGATGCTGGCTCCGCCGCGCCAGACTCCGCATTCGACGATGGCGCCTTCGACACCGTTCTTCAGGACCTGCTCGATGCAGTGCCGGATGTTGTCCAGTCGCTTGGTCCCGACCATCGTGAGCGCTGTGGAAGGCCAGAAGTCGCCGTTGTCGCGTCGGACCTTCGGAACGGGCTGGCTGATGCGCACGCGGAGCTTGGACGCCAGCCAGCGGATCGGCCATTTCGGGGCCATGCCGTCGTCGAGGGTTGCGCCGGTCAATGTGTCGCGCAGCGTCAGGAGATAGCGCTCTTTGAGTTCCATGGTCGGTTTCAACGCGAGCGAAAAGAACCGAATCGAAGGCCGAAGGCAAACCTCTCCTGCTTCGTCCCGACGTCCCGAACCCTCCGGAAAAGGAACTTTTTGTTGGCACCAAAGGCTCGATCCGTATGGTCGCACCGCCAACGCACCATTCATCCAGCCGTCTATGGCCTCTTCCCGCTTCGCTCCGTCAAAATCGTTCCTTCTGTTCCTGGCTCTGTTGGTCGCGGTCCTCGGGGCGATCTTCCGGACCAGCTTCGAGGAGGGCATGGTGCAATTCTCCAACGACGCGCCCGTGGGCGTGCTGAACACGGATGCCTACGACCTTCCCGAAGGCTTGCGCGGCGCGTGGGTGAGCAACTGGTGGCTCGGCACCTACGCGGGCGAGATCTCGCCGACGCTGAACAACTGGATGGTCAGCCTGCTCGGAGCGGTCTGGCTGTCCAAGCTGCTCGTGCCCCTGTCCATGCTGTTCCTCGGCCTTTGCGCATGGGTGCTTTTCCGCCGTCTCGGCGCCCCAGCTGGTGCCGCCACAGTGGCCAGTCTGGCCATGGCGCTGAACTCAAACCTCTTTTCGAACGCCTGCTGGGGCTTGGGCACCCGGGCCATGACCGTTGGATTTTTCCTGCTCGCCATCGCCGCCTTGAGCGACTGGTCGGGGCGCAAGGGGTGGATGCGCCTCGTGCTCGCGGGCTTCGCGACCGGCATGGGAGTCATGGAAGGCGCGGACAACGGCGTCATTCTGAGCCTCTACGTCGCCGCGTTCGTCGTGTTCAAGACCCTGTCCGAAGGCGGATTCGCCGTCGCCAACCTCGCCAAAGGCGCGGCCAGGATGACCGTGGTCGTAGTCTGCGCGGTCGCGATCGCCATGCAGTCGATGATCACGCTCTTCAATTCGGCGGTGAAACCCATGGTGGACGGATCGGGACCGGTGAAGACCGAGCAGGAGAAATGGCAGTTCGCCACCGACTGGAGCCTTCCGCCCGGAGAAACCTTGCGGGTCGTCATTCCCGGTCTCTACGGCTATCGCCTCGACACCCCCGAGGGCGGCCACTATCGCGGCGCGGTCGGACGCACGGATGGCTGGGAGCAACACCTGCAAGGGTTGCCTCGCCATTCAGGTGCCGGGGAATATGCCGGAATCTTCGTCGTGCTAATGGCCGGCTTTGCCGTTGCCCAATCGTTCCGCCGGAAGCAACCGGTGTTCACGCGGACGGAAGCCCTGCTGGTCCGCTTCTGGGCCGGGGCCGCGCTCGTGTCCGTCTTGCTCGCCTGGGGGCGTTTCGCTCCTTTCTACCAGCTCATCTACCACCTGCCCTACTTCAGCACCATCCGGCTTCCGATCAAATACATGCATCCCTTCCACGCTTGTGCGGGGATTCTCTGTGCCTACGGTCTTACCGCCTTGGCGCGTGGCTATTTGGCGTCCGCTCTGGCGAAGGAGGAAAGCTTTGGTGCGCGCCTCAACGCCTGGTGGAAGCAAGCCACCGGACAAGACCGCTGGATCTTTCGGTCAGTGATCGGCGTCGGAATCTTGTTCGCCTTGAGCTGGGTCTTGTTCAGCCAAGCGGCCTTCAATTCGGTGAAGGCGGACAAAGCGCTGGAGATTGCCGCCGCCATGACCGGCCAAGGCTACGAACTCGCCCGGGCAAAATCCGAGGCCCCCGCCTACATCAACTCCAACACCGCTCTCCAAAACGAAATCCGCACGACCGCCAATTTCGCCGTCCGTGAAATCGCGATGTCTGTTCTGATCTATGTCTTGGGCGCAGCGCTTCTCCTTCTCGGGCTCTGCGGCTGGTTTGCCGGAGCAAGACTCCGTTGGTTCTGGGTCGCCGCCGGGGTGTTGATCGTCGGCGATCTCGTCCGGGCC
>CBFGQE010000385.1:0-3795 GCA_965650815.1 uncultured bacterium | reverse complement strand
CCTCGTGCTTCTGGGCGGAAACGATCTGGACCTTCCAGAGGCCGGCGACCAGCAGCAACATGCAGGCGAGGACCATCACCGCGATCGCGCGCAGCGGGCCGTCGTCCTTCTTCAACTGGTCGAAGATCAGCATGTCAGAGGCGTCCTCGCTTGATCTCCCGGTCGCTGCGGAAGCTGGTTTCGACCATCGCGGGGTAGCTCAGGGCCTGTTCGATCCGCAGGAACAGGCGGAAGAGCAGCGGGGTGATCAGTCCGCCGGACAGGCCCATGACCGCGAGGTGCCACAGGGTGGCCCAGCCGACGGCGGGCGACAGCCCGAGCGACAGCAGGATGCCCAGCGTGAGCAGCGGCACGAGCACGCCCGCACCCGCGCCCAGCAGGAACTGGGCGTAGGGCAGGTCCCGCAGCAGCAGCGCCTCGAAGGTCCGCAACCCCAGGCCCACGGCGAAGAGAGGCAGGATGGTGACGCCGAGCGGATTGGCCGAGAAGGCGTCGAACCACAGCCCGCCCAGCACCGCCAGCAAGGCAGCCATCCGGGTGGTGGATTGCAGGGCGGTGACGACCATGAGCGCGGGCAGGAAATGCAGGGGCGCTCCCAGCACCTCGCGGAAGAGGACGAACTGCGTCTCCGCCCACACGCCGATGAAGGCCGCGAGCAGCAGCAAGGTGGGATGGGTCCAGTGGGTCATGGCTGGATCACCCACACTTCCTCCAGCTTGCCGAAATCGGCGGCGAGCTTCACCCGGGCCTCGAAGGACATCCCGTAGTCCACGGACTGCGAGTCCACCACCGTGCCGATGAGGATGCCGCGCGGGAAAAGGCCGCCGTCGCCGCTGGTCACGACGGTTTGGCCGGGTTTCAGGATGCTGTTCCGCGACAGATAGCCGAGCTCCACGAAGTCGCTGCCCAATGAGGCGTCCTTGCCGGGGCCGACGACGCCCTGGTCGCGGGTTTCCTGGACGAGGCCGGAGAGCCGCAGGCCGGGATCGCCGAGCAGCACGACCTGGGAGCGGGTCTCGCCGACGACGGTGATCTTGCCGACCAGGGCGATGCGACCATCGGACCTCTGGTGGGTCAGCACGGGCATGTTGGTCTGGACGCCGTCACGCCGCCCGAGGTCGATCTGAGCCGTGCGCCACCAGGTGGCTGGATCGCGGGCGACGATGCGTCCGGCGCGGGATCTCCAGGGAAGCTGTTTCTGCCAGCCGACCAATTGGCGGAGGCGCTGGTTTTCGGCGAGGAGTTCGGCGGCCTGCTGCTGGAGGAGGCGGAGGTCTGCGTTCTCCTTCCGGAGCTCCTCGTTCTGGCGGATGAAGGTGGCCTTGGGCAGGACGGCGTTGCCGGCGGCGTCGGCAACGCGGCCGGAGGCGGCGGAGGCGCCGAAGAGGGGGAGGAACAGGGAGCTGATCGCGAGCTTGAGGCGCGACGACGTCTGGCCCGGGAGCTTGAGCAGGACCAGCACAAGCGCCACCACGACGAAAAATGCGATGTAATGTGTCTTCTTCAGCATCGCCGCCGGTCCGACCGGGGCGAACGCGGGGCGGGATCAACCTTTGGAGGAAGCCACTCGTTTGAGGAACTGGAGCTCGCTGAGCACCCGGCCCGTGCCTTCGGCCACCGCCGTCAACGGGCTGTCGCCGATGTGGACCGGGAGGCCGGTCTCTTCGGCGAGCAGACGGTTGACGCCGCGCAGGAGCGCGCCGCCGCCGGCCATGACGATGCCGCGATCGACGAGGTCGGCGGCAAGTTCGGGCGGGCAGCGTTCGAGGGTCAGACGGACGGATTCAAGGATGCTCGAAAGAGGTTCTTTGAGGGCTTCGCGGATTTCCTCGGACCGGATGGTGATGGTCTTCGGCAGGCCGGACGCGAGATCGCGGCCCTTCACTTCCATGGTTAATTCCTGCTCCAGCGGAAAGGCCGATCCGATCGTGATCTTGATCTCCTCCGCCGTGCGTTCACCGATCATCAAGTTGTAGGCCCGCTTCATGTGGCCAACGATGGTCTCGTCAAATTCGTCCCCGCCCACCCGCAGGCTGCGGCTGAAGACGATGCCCGCGAGCGAGATGATCGCTATTTCGCAGGTGCCGCCACCGATATCGACAATCATGTTGCCGGCCGGTTCATGCACGGGAAGCCCGACGCCGATGGCCGAGGCCATGGGTTGCTCGATCAGATAGACTTCGCGTGCTCCGGCATGGGTGGCCGAGTCCTTGACGGCTCTTTTTTCCACTTCGGTGATGCCCGACGGCACGGCGACCACCACCCGGGGAGCGATCAGCTTGCGGTGGTGAACCTTCTGGATGAAGTGCCGCAGCATCGCCTCGGTGATCTCGAAGTCGGCGATGACGCCGTCCTTCATGGGCCGGATGGCCACGATGTTCCCCGGGGTGCGGCCCAGCATCCGCTTCGCTTCCTCGCCGACGGCGAGGACGTTGGTGGTGCCGGCCTGGATGGCGACTACGGAGGGTTCACGCAACACGATGCCCCGATCACGCACGTAAACGAGGGAGTTGGCCGTCCCGAGATCGATGCCGATATCGTTGGAAAAAAGGCTTTTAAGTTGCGCCAGCATGAAAATGCCTAGACCGAGCCATTGAAAGGCCCGGCCCAGCGGCGGGTCAACAGGTTTCCTTGAACGTTGCCGCTCCGGCATGAGCCGTCTTCATCCTTCCGGCCGGAACCATCTGGCGGCTGGAGCTTTGCGGACCGTGATGTTAAGCCGTCCGGAGGTTCCACCATGATGCCCGTCCGCCCATTTCCCGGCTCTGCGGTCTTTTATGCGCGGATGTGGCTGCCGGGTTGGCTGATCTTGGCCTGGATGCTGGGGGGACGGGCGATTTGCCCGGCTGCGGTCCAGGAAAGGACGGAAATCGCGGAGAACAAGTCCTTGTTGGACACCAATTTCTGGGTCGGCTCCTGGATCTGGGGGCCGATCACGGAGGACAAGCAGACGTGCCGGTTTTGGCGTGCCTTCACGCTCCCCGCCGACACGGTGGTGGCCGAGGCCCGGCTGCGGATCACGGCCGACAACGGCTACCGGCTCTTTCTGGACGGGCGGGAACTGGGCCGTGGCAGCGATTGGCGGGCGGTGACGGAATACGACCTGACCTGGCTTCTACGGCCGGGGACGCATGTCTTGGCGGTCGAGGCGTTCAACGACCGGCTCCAGGGCGGATTGCTCTTTGGTCTGAGGATCGAACTGGTGAACGGCCGGATTTTGGAGATCGGGTCGGACGAGAGCTGGCGCTTCGTGCCAAGCGATGAACCGGGTTGGGAAGCGCGGACCCAACCGTCATCGGCGTGGCCGCAGGCGATCATTGCCGGGAAATTCCGCCACGCTCCTTGGGAAACCCCGCCGTTCGCGGTCACGCCGGTGCCGCCCTTGGCCCCGCTTGAGCTCAAGTTCTGGCAGTCGGGCTGGTTCCAAGTGTTGCTGGTCGCATTGTGCGCGCTGGTTGTCGGCGTGTGTCTCCGGCTCATGGCCCAGCTCGCGCTCCAGTCTCGCGCCCAGGAAACGCTTCGCCGGGAGCGCGAACGCATCGCCCGCGACATCCACGACGAGTTGGGCGCGGGCATGACGCAGCTCGTGTTGATGGGAGAACTCGCGCAACACGCCATGCCGGAAGGTTCGCAGGATCGCCGCCAAGTGGACCGGATCTGCGAAAAGGCCCGCGATCTCCTTGGCGCGATGGACGAGGTCGTCTGGGCGGTCAATCCGCGCCGCGACACGCTCCGCGACTTCAGCGTCTATGTCTGCCAATACGCCACCAAGTTCCTCGAAGCCGCCGGCATCCG
>CBFGQE010000384.1:0-3824 GCA_965650815.1 uncultured bacterium | reverse complement strand
CGTGGGCGGTG
The DNA here is from genome assembly GCA_965650815.1 of uncultured bacterium. Classification (GTDB taxonomy): domain Bacteria; phylum Verrucomicrobiota; class Verrucomicrobiia; order Limisphaerales; family CANJSG01; genus CANJSG01. The sequence continues at coordinate 3,813 of CBFGQE010000384.1, read as the reverse complement.
CCGGCGAGCAGGGCGGCACCGAGCAGGGTGCAGGCGGCGAAGCTTTCGGAGGTCAGGTCGGAACGGAGGCTGAGGCGGGAACTCATGGATTCTCGGATGGGATCGCGGACGTTTCGGCGGGTTGGTTTTCTCGATGCCGGATTCGGCTCCGCCCCGGTCGTTCCCGGGTGGAACAACCCATTGCCCGTCACCCGGAAACGCTTCCGGGGCGGAGCCGCGATCCGTCATTTCTTGCTCAAGCATGGGCAAGTCCGGCGGGGCGTCGCTCCCGGTGGCTTGCGCATTGTTGTCGGGCGCTTGCGAACTTGATCGAAGAAGGCGTGGTGCATCCGGAGCGCATCCCTGCGGAGCGATGCTCCGCGCTCCGGAAAGAGGGGAACGAAAAACAAAACCCGCCTCGTGGGAGGGCGGGTTGAATTCGGCGGATGAGGCAGCAAGCCCGCCCCATCCGGGCGCTCAGAAGGCGAAGGCGACGCCGACGTAGTAGTTGCGGCCGTAGGCGGGATCGATGCCGTCGTTGCGGATGCGGGCGTAGTAGTCCTCGTCGAAGAGGTTGTTGATCCCGGCGAGGAGGCTGACGTGGTCGCGGTAAACCTTCACCTCGGCGGTGAGGTCCCAGACGGTGTAGGAGGGGATGCGGCGGTCGGCGCTGTTGGCGTCGTCCGCGAAGTGCTCGCCCACCACGGTGCCGAGGAAGGCGACCTTGGCGCGGTCCTGCCAGCGGTAGATGGCGCCGAAGCGGAGCAGGTGGTCCGGGGCGTATTGCGGCGCGTTGCCGACGAGGGCGGCGTTGGCCGCGCGGGTGATCTCGGCATCGAGCAGGGTGACGTTGCCGTAGAGGCTGACGCGGTGGTCGCGTTCGCGGTCGGAATCGCCGCGCAGGGTGTCGGCCAGGCCGAGGAGCTCGATCTCGGTGGCGGCTTCCCAGCCGCGATGGCGGGTGTCGCCAATGTTCTGGACGGAGTTGCCGACGGAGCCGATCTGGTCCTCGAAGTCGATCCAGAAGAGACTGGTGTCCCAGTGGAGCCAAGGGGTGGGCTGGCCGCGCAGGCCGATCTCGTATTGCCAGCTGGAGCCGGCGTCGAGGTCGTCGTTCACCACGGTGTTGCCGCCGGTGGGGACGGCCTCGGTGAAGATCATCGGGCGGTAGGCGCGGGAGACGTTGCCGTAGGCCTGGATTTCCCGGGGCAGGGCGTATTCGAGGCCGAGGCCGACGAGCGGGACGACGTCGGTGTCGGTCTTGGTGCCGAGCGGCGTGGCGGCGTTGGTTTTGTCCACGTTGACCGTTTCCTTGACGCTCTGGCGGTAGGTCTCCAGGCGGAAGCCGGGCGTGACGGAGAGGTCGCCGAGGACGAAGCGGTTCTCGACGAAGAACGGGGCGGAGAGGACGGAGCGGTCGCTGGCGTTGCGGACGGGGCCGTCGTTCGCCCCGGCGGTGGCGCCGCGCTTGTCGGTGCGGGGCGACTCGGTGTGGTAGAGCTGGACGCCGGCCGCGAGGGTGTGGACGCCGCCGCCGAGCGCGTAGTCGCGGCGCAGGCGGGCCTCGATGCCCTGGGTGTAGAACTCCTGGAGCTCGATGGTGTTGCTGTTCGCCGCCGCGCCGGTGGGCAGGGTGCCGAAGCCGCCGCCGCGCTGGCGCTTGCTGAAGCGGGAATAGTAGCCGCCCCAGGCGGTGACGGTCAGGGCGCTGTCCTCGGAGAAGTCGCGTTCCCAGCCGAGGGAGGCGAAGTGGCGCTCCAGCTCGAACCGGTCGAAGAAGCGCGAGGTGGCGTCGCGGTCCGCGTCGTAGTTCACCGTGCCCGGGCCGGTGGCGAGGGTGAGGCCGCCGGGTTCGCCGTGCTCCTCGAAGTAGCCCTCGTAGCTGAAGACCCAGCGGCTGTCGGTGTCGGCGTCGAGCACCAGCTTGATGCTGCCGGTGTCGAGGCGCACGTCGCTGTTGGCCTCGCGGAAGCCGTCGGTCTGGCGGTGGTTGAAGTAGGCGTAGTAGCCGAGGCGGCCCACGGTGCCGTCCGCGGAGTTGAAGGTGGAATACAGGTCGTCGCTGCCGACCACGTGCTGGGTGCGGGCGGAGAGTTCCTTGTCCGTGCGGGGGCGGTGGGTCACGTAGTTCAACGCGCCGCCGGGCTGCGGCCCGTATTGGAGCGAGGCTCCGCCGTGGACGAACTCGATGCGGTCCACCGTGTCGAGCGGCGGGGTGTAGTAGGCCTCGGGATAGCCGAACTGGTCGGCGTGGATCGGCAGGCCGTCGCGCAGCACCTGGGTGAACTGGGCGCGGTGGGGATTGAGCCCGCGGTAGCCGATGCTGACCAAGGGGCTGGTCTCCTCGCTGAGGAGCAGCCCGGGGGTCTTGGAAAGGGCCTGGCGGTAGTTGTTGTTGTTGATCTTCGGCAGGTCGTCGAGATCGAGCACGGCGGTCTTCTTGCCGGCATTGATCTTCGTGCCCTCGACGGGGGCCAGAAAGGGCGGCTGCACCGAGGCGTCGGCCTCGGATTCGGCCGTCACGACGACGGGGGCCACGCGGACCGGGGCATTGGTCTCGGCGCTCGCGGAGGTTCCGGCGAGCAGGGGCGGGACGAGCAACCAGGCGGAGGCGCGGCGCGGGGCGCGGGAACGGCGGGTCGAAGGTTTGCGTTTCATAAAGGTCGTCCGGCAGGCCGCGTCGGCGCGGTGGTTTTCCTGCGAGGGACGCGGAACGTGGCAAGGAACGCGGCCGACCCGCTTGCGGCGGCTTGCGATTTCCTGTCGGTCCTTTGCAGCGGCCAAGGCATCCGGTCAGGCGACGCCGAGGATCGCCGCTTGAGGTTCGCGGCAACTGGCCCGCTCCGATCGGCGACCGGGCCGTCGCAATGTCTGGAGCACGGCCGAGCGTGGATCCTGCGGCGAGCGTTCGGCCGGGATGAAGAAGAGCAGGTCCGTCTCGCCCCGGGCCACCAGGTCGCAGGCCCGGCCGGGGACGAGGCGGAAATCCTCGCCCTCCCGGTAGGTGCTGCGATCCGGACCGAAGCGCAGCTCGACTTCGCCGAAAGCGACGACGACGAGCAGCGGGCCCGGAGCCTCGAAGCCTTCGAGCGCCTGGCCCGAGTGCAGCCCCGCGAGGAGCATCTGGAGATGTTCGTTGGAGAAGAGCAGGCGCTTGGGCAGATCGCGCAGGCTGGAGAGCACGCGGGGCGGCAGGATCTCGGCGAGGAGGGAGAAGGTATCTTTCACTCCCGCAGCTTGCCAGAAAGCGGGTCCCGGCCGCTTGCCGTGGGATGCGAAAGGTCGTCGCGGGTTTGCGCGCGGGATTGCGGATCTGGCCGCCGCTGCGTTGTAGCTCCGATTGGCAATCGGCGGTATCGCGGACTGGGCGTGTGTTGACCGCACACTGGGCGGAAACGAAGAAAGAAGATGGAGAAGGGAGTTTTGCTGCCCTTGGCCATGTGCGCGAAGCCGAACTGCGGCACCCAAAACAGGCCGCCCGCTTCACCGAAACGTCACTTCCCTGTCCCGAGCCGCCGCCCTTAGCGTGCGCGGACTCATGAAGCGTTTCCTGCTCGCCGCCTGCGCCGCGTTGGCCACCACGGTCTCCGCCCACGATCCCGTCACCAAAGCCCGCACGCCGGTCAACATCCCGAACATCCCCGGCTACCTCACGCTGAAGTGCGATTTCCACATCCACACCGTCTTTTCCGACGGTCTGGTCTGGCCGAACGTCCGTTCCGACGAGGCCTGGCGCGAGGGGCTCGACGCCATCGCCATCACCGACCACATCGAATACCAGCCGCACAAGAAGGACATGGTCATCGACCTGAACCGCTCCTACCAGATCGCCAA
>CBFGQE010000383.1:0-3841 GCA_965650815.1 uncultured bacterium | reverse complement strand
AAGGAATGCGGTGGCCGACGCGGTTGAACTCGATCTGGTCGGCGATGGTCTTCGCCTCTTCTTCATCGTGCGGGAAGGTGTGGATGACGATCTTGGAGCCGGGGCCTTTGTCGGACCAGAGCTGCTTGGAGCGGCGGCGGGCGTTGTTTTTGATGACCGCATTGGCGGCGTTAAGAATGGTGGGTGTGGAGCGGTAGTTCTGCTCCAGCTTCACGATCTTCACCTCGGGGAAGTGCTTCTCCAAATCGAGCAGGTTGGCGATCTCGGCGCCGCGCCAGCCGTAGATGGACTGGTCGTCGTCGCCCACGACGCAGAAGTTGCGGTGCTCCTTGGCGAGGGCGTGGACGAGCTGGAACTGCGCGGCGTTCGTGTCCTGGTATTCGTCCACCATGATGTAGCGATACTTCAGGCGGCAGGCTTCGAGCGCCTCGGGGTGCTCGGTGAAGAGCTTCAACGTAAGGAGGATTAGGTCGTCGAAATCGACCGCGTTGCAGGCGCGCAGAGCGGACTCGTATTTCTTGCGGATGTGCTCGGCGAGCGCGGCCACGCTGGGATCGTCGAACGCGGCGGATTTGGAACCGCCGTTCCGGTAGCGGCTGAGCAGTCCGAGGATCGCCGCCGGGTCGGTCTTCTCGCCCTTCGCGGAAATGGTGCTGAGGATCTTCTTGATGGCCGCGAGCTGGTCCGACTCGTCGAAGATGACGAAGTTCCGCTTGTAGCCCAGCCGGTCGATGTGTTGGCGAAGGATGCGGACGCAGAGCGAGTGGAAGGTGCAGATCGTAGGCTTCTCAGGCTGGTCTTCCTTGGGCGTGCCTTTGGGAACTTTCGGCAGGAGCTTGGTGACGCGCTCCAGCATTTCGCGCGCGGCCTTGTTGGTGAAGGTCACGCCGAGAATGTTTCCGGGATTGATCCCGGATTGGACCATGTGCGCGATGCGGTGGGTGATCACGCGGGTCTTGCCGGTGCCGGCGCCCGCGAGAATCAGAACGGGGCCGTGGATGGTCTCGGCCGCGTCGCGCTGCTGGGGATTGAGGCCGTTGAGAAACGACATGCGGCGCGGAGTATGGGAAGCGGGCGGCGTCAGGCAAGGAGGCGGGCGGGGAAAGTTTTCAGTGGGCAGTTTTCAGAGGAGCAGTCCTTGGAAGACGAAGAAAACGCTGAACATTCAACGTTCAACGTTCAACTTCCAACGCCCAAGGCCAGCCGGAGTCAAGGACGCCTTGCGCCCCAGTGGCTCCCTGCGGAAACTGCCCGCTTGTGAGCCGTTCGCCGGACACCGTCACCACCTACAACTACGAGCGCATCCGCGCCGCCACCTCGGGCATCGTCGAGACGGCGGGGCGGACCTTCCTGCTCGTGATGGCGATGAAGCATTTCCAGGCCGGGGCCACGGCCAAGGCCGCCATCGCCGCCGGCAGCAGCTTCGGAATGCTGCTCACGCCGCTCGTGCTCTGGATCGTGACGCATGGCCGTTGGCGCGTGGCGCAATCGGCCTCGGTGATCGCGGCCATCGGGTCGGTTGGTTTTCTCCTGCCGGTGCTGTGGCCGACGACATGGGTCTTCGTAATCGGAAGCATCATCGGCATGGCCGCATCTTCCGCCGGACTGCCGCTGATGACGCAGGTCTATCAGGACAACTATCCTGCGACGGAACGAGGTCGGCTTTTCTCCCGCACGGTCATGATCCGCATCGGCACGGCCGTGGTTTTCGGCGATCTGGCCGGACGCTGGCTGGCGAACGACATCGGGCACTTCCGACATTTGCTCCTGGTTTTCTCCTGCGCCTTCGCCGTGGCCGCTTGGTGCCTGCACCGATGCCCGTCGCGTCCCTCCGACAGCGAACGCGGTTCGCATCCGCTGCGGCCGCTGCGGCATGTCGCGGACGATCCGCTGTTCCGCCGCACCTTGATCTCCTGGATGCTGATGGGCTTCGCCAACCTGATGATGCTGCCGCTGCGGATCGAATACTTGGCGAACCCGGACAAATACGGCCTCGAATTCCATCCCACGCCGGTCCAGATCGCCTGGTTGACGGTGGTGATTCCGAACGTCGCCCGGCTGCTGATGAGCCCCGTCTGGGGAAAGCTCTTCGACCGGATGAATTTCTTCGCCCTGCGGATGACGTTGAACGTGGGGTTCGCCATCGGCATCAGCGCGTTCTTCGTAAGCGACTCGCTCACCGGGCTAATCATCGGCGCGATCGTCTTCGGGGTTTCCGAGGCGGGTGGAGACGTGGCCTGGACGCTCTGGGTGACGAAGTTTGCGCGGCCCGACCACGTCTCCGACTACATGTCGGTGCACACCTTCCTCACCGGCGTGCGCGGAGTGCTGGCGCCGGCAGTGGCATTCTATGTCGTGGGCCAGTTGTCTCTGCCCGTGCTGGGCGGCATCAGCGCGCTCTTCATTCTAGGGGCGACATCGTTGCTCTTGCCGGAATGGAAACGGGGCCGGGGCGCACCGGACGAATCGGTCATCGCGGGCAAGGTGTCGGAATAGCTTCGCTGGGGACGTTTCCCGGTCTTGGCAGTTGTCCGCAGGCCCATCAATCTCGGCTCGACGTCATGCCCAAGAAAGCCAGCGCCGAACCGCTCCCTGAACCGATCGTCCCCGTGCTCGGCTCCCGCCGTTTGCCGATCCTCCTGCGTCGGGCGTGGTATGGGCTCAACCAGACCTTCCGTCGTCGCATCGCCCATTTGGAGATCACGCCCGACCAGTTCACCGCCCTGCGCACGATCGCGGAGGCCGGCGAAGAGGGGCTCGGCCAGAGCCAGCTCACGGTCCTGATGGCCAGCGATCCGAACACCATCGCATCTCTCCTGACACGGATGCAGCGCAACGGACTGATCGGACGCCGCGTCCATGAAAAGGACCGCCGAGCCTACCGCATCCGGATTCTGCCCAAGGGTCGGGAACGGTTCGAGGAAGCGCGCAAGATCGCGCTGGATCTGCAGACCGAGGTTTTGGGCGCATTGCCGCCGGAGTCGCGGGAAGGCTTTCTGGAGCAGCTTTCCCTCGTGGCCGATGCCTGCCATCGCGTGGCCCGCGAATAGCGGGGAAGCCCGGGCTTGGCATCAGGAGCGGGAAGCCCGCTCCAGTTCCCGCACCCGCTCGGCCAAGGCCACCCGGCAACGCTCGAACTCGCGGGCGGCCACCTTGACCTGCTCCGCCAGTCCGGCTTGGCCCCCGCTTTTGGCCAGCGCTTCGATCCGCTGCAAGGGCGCCACCACCGCGACCAAGCCCGATTGGCCACAAGCCCCGCAGGTTTTGTGCGCCGCTTGGGCCACGCGTTCCAGATTCCGGTTTCCCACCGCCGCCATCAAGGCCGCCAACTCCCGGGGAATCTCCCGGAGAAGCATCTCCATGATCTGCCGCATCCGCTCCGGGTCGTCGAAGGCGGCCTCGGCGATCCGCTCGAATTGGACGGGAGGTTCCAGTGGTGGGGGGACTGGGACGGCAGATTGGATCGCGGCCGTGGGCTGGGGCTGCGGCGGGCGAAACGGCGCGGATGGATCGGAGCTGGACATGCGGCGGCCAATCGGGCTCAGGCGTGAAGATAGGGAGCGACTTGCCTAGGCTGGCAATCCGTTTCTTCCAATGGGGGCCACACCAGAGCAAGTCGCTTCAATGGAGTCGGATGAGACCGGTGTGCCGGAGGCGGAAGTGGCGACCCTACCGGGAATCGAACCCGGGCTACCTCCGTGAAAGGGAGGTGTCCTAACCGCTAGACCATAGGGTCCGCCGAGGGGTGCGAACTATATTTTTGGAACCTCCCTTGTCACGAAGTTTTCTCCTGAATTTTCACCAATGGGGCTACGCCACAGAGCAGTTGGGTCTAAACGCG
>CBFGQE010000382.1:0-3841 GCA_965650815.1 uncultured bacterium | reverse complement strand
CCGATCAGCTGGACGGTGATCGGCTCAACCGTGGCGGACCCCAGCGGGCTCTTCGAGTTCAAGGACACGAACGCCTTCCGGTATCCGATGCGCTTCTACAAGTCGCTCGGGCCGTAGCGGGACGTTTCAGCAACGAAAAGGCCCGGCGGAACTCCGCCGGGCCTTTGGCTGGGAACAAGGTCTCGTCGCGACGATCAGCGGCGGGACATCAGGAGACGGAGCACATACCAGAGCATCAGCGCCACGGAGGCGAAGAGTTCCAGCGCCGCGCCCACATAGCGGTCCTCGGGGTAGTGGTGCAGCACGTTCGAGGTGTCGTAGAGAATGGCGGCTCCGGCGAGGGCGACCATCGCGACGGAGAAGTAGGTGCCGAGATTGAATCCGAAGATCGCGCCGCCGATGACCAGCACCAGCGCCACGATGCCGCCCCACATGAGGATGCCGCGCAGGAAGCTGAAGTCCTTGCGGGTGACGAAGACCACGAGGGTCAGCGCGAGGAACGCCGTGATGGTGATGACGGCCGCGCTGGCGATTGTCCCGGGCGCGAAGCGGTCGGCCATGACGAGGAGCGGCACGAAGATGACCACCTGGGCCAGCACATAGCCGGCGAGGGCCAGATACTGCACGCCAATGGAACGGGCGGAGTGCGCCATGCTCCGGGCCAACCAGGACACCAGCACGAAGCCTCCGAGGATCAAGAGCCAGGGCGCGCTCAACATCGCGCCGGCCATCCGCTCGGCCAGGCCGGTCTTGAAGAGCAGGATTTCGAGGAAGGTGAAGGCGAGGATCGCGCCCACGAGATGGGAGTAGGTGCGGGCGATGAACCGGCCACGGGACTGGTCGTCGAGTTCGATGACCGGAGACGGGTAGTAGCTGTCTGGGTTGTTCATGGAATGGTTGGCTCCTTGTCGAGCGCGGGCAGCGTAGGAAACCGCGACCGGCAGTCAACCCGTGAGAACGGTGTGGGCTCAGGGCCTCAACCGCTTCAACACCAAGCCCAGCATTTCCCGCGCGGCGGCGATCTTCAGCCACCAGCCGAGTCCGAAGTAAACGGCTCCGCCAAGGGCCATCGGGATGAAGACTTCACCGAGCCGCATCCAGAGGGTTCCGTGGCCGTGGTGGTGCGTCCAGAAGGCGCGCGTCGCCCAGCAGACCGCACCGGCCACGACGGCCGCGCCGAGCAGCGGGAGCACGGTGCCGCGCAGTTCGGACCAGCCGAGATTCTTGAGCTTCTTGCGCAGGGCGAAGGCGAGCAGCCCGACGTTCATCAGCGCGGAGAGGGTGTTGGCGAGGCCCATGCCCTTTTCCTTCAGCGGCCAGATGAGGATCGCGGTGAGGACGAGGTTGGCCGCGAGGCAGAAGATGCTGATCCGCATCGGCGTCTTCACGTCGTCCACCGCGTAGAAGGCGCGGGCAAGGATGTTGACGAGCGAAAAGGCGATGAGGCCGGGTCCGAGGAAGGCGAGCGCGCCGGAGGCGAGCTGCGTGGAATAGGCGTCGAACTTCCCGCGCTCGAACAGGAGCCGGATCATCGGCTCGGCCAAGATCACGAGGAAGATGGAGGCGATGAGGTTCACGAAGACGAGGTGGCCCATGCCTTCAGCCAGGGTCTTGCGGAACTCGGGGTATTTCTTCTCCGCCGCCAGGCCCGACAAGGTGGGCAGCAGGTAGGTGGCGAGCGAAACGCCGAAGAGCCCTTGGGGAAGTTCCATCAAGCGGACCGCGGTGGCGAAGGCGGCCACGAGACCGTCGCCGGCATTCATCGCGAGGGTGTCGGTGACGAGGACGTTGATCTGGAAGGACGCGACGCCAAGGGTGCCGGGGATCATCTTGGCCACGACTTCGCGCACGGTGGGATCGTTCCACGGAGTGATCCACTGCGGGCGGAAGCCTTCGCGAAAAAGGGCGGGAAGCTGGAAGGCCATTTGCACCAACCCGGCCAACAGGACGCCCCAAGCGAGGACGAACACGGAGCGGGCCATTTCCTTCTGTCCGCCGAAGAGCGGCACCAGCAGCCAGACGACGCCGATCATGACGAGGTTCAGCATCACGGCCCCGAGCGCGGGGATGAAGAACTTGCCCCGGGCGTTGAGCACGCCGATGAAGATGGCCGCCAAGCAAACGAGCAGCACGTAGGGGAACATGATCCGCAGCAGCTGGAGCATGAGGTGCGTCTCGGGTTTGATCGCGTCGCCGGCCAGCGGGAGGAAGAGCGTGATACCGAGAATGACCACGACGGAGAGGGCGGCCCCAGCGACGAGCAGGCCGGAGATGACGGCGTTGGTGGCGCGCCAGGTTTCGGCCAGGCCGGAGGCTTTTTCCTTCTGCTTGAAGATGGGGATGAAGGCGGCGGTCAGTGCGCCTTCGCCGAGCAGGCGGCGGAAGAGGTTCGGTATCTTGAAGGCGAAGGTGAAGGCGTCGGCGATGGCCGTGGTGCCCATGAAGCTGGCATAGACCATCTCGCGGACCATTCCCAGGACGCGGCTCAAGAGGGTCGCGGCGGCCATGGCCCCGGACGATTTCAGCATGTTCGACATCGGCGGCGCGGAGGGTGCGGCAGGCCGGGGGCGGATTTCACGCGGAAAGACGAGGCAACCGGACGCACGGGCCTCCGCTGGAATGGCGGCTTGTCACCGCGCGGCCCGGCGGTCGAGAGTCGCCGCCGAGTTTTTCGCATGAGCCCCAATCCGCATTCCCGCGCCATCGTCACCGGCGGCGCGGGCTTCATCGGTTCCCATCTGGTCGAACGCCTCCTGGCCGACGGGTCCAGCGTCGTGGTCATCGACGATCTTTCGACCGGAACCTTGGCCAACTTGGCCGCCGTGCGGAACGATCCGCGATTGACCGTGATCGAACGGAAGGTTTCCGCCTGCGCGGAATTGCCGCTCCTGATGAAGGACGCCACGCAGGTCTATCACTTGGCCGCGACGGTCGGCGTGGATCTGGTGATGAAGTCGGGCTTGGAGACCATCCGCAACAACCTGCTGGAAACGCCCTTCGTCCTCGACGCCGCCAGCCAGTATCGTGTGCCTTTCCTGCTGGCCTCCACCTCCGAGGTCTATGGCAAGAGCGCCAAGCCCGAGTTTTCGGAGGAGGACGACCTGCTCATCGGTCCGCCGCATCTGCATCGCTGGAGCTACGCCTGCTCCAAGCTGATGGACGAGTTCCTGGCCCTGTCCTACTGGCGGGAACGGGGACTGCCCGTGGTGGTCGCCCGCCTCTTCAACACCGTCGGCCCCCGCCAAAGCGGAAAATACGGGATGGTGCTGCCGAGGTTCATCGCCGCCGCCATGGCGAACGAACCGCTGGTGGTCTTGGGAACGGGAAGCCAGACCCGTTGCTTCTGTCACGTCCTGGATGCAGTCGAAGTGATCAGTCTGCTTTTGCAGAATCCTTCGGCCACTGCGGGCCAGGTGGTGAACGTCGGAAGCGTCGAGGAGATTTGCATCGGCGATTTGGCCACTCGGATCATCGCGGCTTCCGGCAGCCGCTCGGAGATCCGCCACCTGCCGTATGTCGAAGCCTATGCGGGAGGCTTCGAGGACATGCTGCGGCGCAAACCTGATGTGCGAAAGCTGGAGAAGCTGATCGCAAAGGCACCGAGCCGCTCCTTGGATCTGATTATTGCCGACATGGTGTCAGAACATGAAAAAAGGCACCCCGATTCGGGGTGCCTTTGAATTGCCGACCTGAAAATGACCAAATCAGGGATTGTTAGAAGGCAGATAAACCGTATTGAGCAAAGAGCCGGACTGGCGCAGAGACTCGCGCAATTTTCCGCTAGTCAACTGCTCGGCATGGCCATCGGAGAAAACGATGTTGCCAGCCTTGTCATGCAAGC
>CBFGQE010000381.1:0-3841 GCA_965650815.1 uncultured bacterium | reverse complement strand
TGGCCGATGAACTCGAAGGGGAGATCGAACTTCCGCACCAGGTCTCCGAGGAAGGGGTGGTTGCTGATGACGCCGGTGACGGTGGCGTTCAGCTCGGCGAAGGCGTGGCGGACGAGAAGGTCGGCCAGGCAGTGGTGCTCCTTGGACGCGAGGATAACCACGCGCCTAGGTTCCAGCCGGGACAAGCGGACATCGGCGTCGGGCGGAAGGACGGCGCGGAGCCCGGCCAGGAGCCGGGCCTCGTCCACCGCGCCGTCGAATTCCGTGCGCATGAAGAAACGCGCGGCGGTGCGGTCCACGAACTCCTGGTTGCCCACGACATTGACCCCGGCATGGAAGAGGACGCCGGTGATGGCGTGGACCAGACCGGCACGATCGGCGCATTCGACGAGCAGAACCCGGGACAACATGGCCGGACTCTGCCGGAGCCCGCTTTTCCGGGTCCAGTCCCGGGAAGGGAACGGAGCGGCGGAGGGCGCAAATTGTCTCGCCCCTTCTCTGGACAATCCTGAATCGTCGGCAAGCATGTCGGCGCTTTTGACGAGCATGAGCCGGTTTTCCCACATCCTCGGAGCGATGGTCGCGGCCGCGACCTTGGCCGCCCCGTCGTCGGTGCTCCTCGCGGCGGAGGCCGTCGCCACGAAGCCGGTGACGACGAAGGCGCTGCGGGCGGCGGACACCTTCGTGCGCAGCGGCAGCGCGGCGCGGCGGAACTACGGGACGGAAAAGACGATGGAGCTGCGGAGCGCGAACCGCGACCGGGTGAGCGAGGCCTACCTACAGTTCAACATCGACGGCTTCGAGCCGACGCTCACGAACGCCACGCTCTGGATCTACGCGATGCTGGACCAGCCGGGGCGCGTGTCCGGCGTGGTGCGGTCCTTCGGCGTGGCCCCCCTCGACGAGCTGGCGGTGAACTGGTCGAACCGACCCGAACACGTCAGCAACATCGGCCGTTTCGAGGTCACGGGCGTTTCCCCCGTGTGGTATCAGGTGGATGTGACCCGGTATCTCCAGGAGCAGGTGGCCGCGGGCAACCCGCTGGCCTCCATCGCGCTGATCCTGGCGGAGGAGGGCGAGACGCGGATCGTCGTCCAGTCCCGCGAATCCGTCGGCTACCAGCCGGAGCTGACGGCCACGCGCCCGCCGTTCCAGGCGCGCATCCAGTTCCTGCCGGAGGGTTCGGCCCCGGCGGCGGACTGGCGGGCGGACCACGGCAAGGTCTTCGGCCGGCGCGCCAACGGCCTTTCCTATGGCTGGAGCTACGACGTCTCGAAGCTGTCGCGGGACCGGGCCAAGTCGGCGATGGCGGACGTGGCCGGAATCAAACCGCCGTCGCGGCTTCATGAGACTTTCTGTCCGGTCGATGCATTGGGTGTGCAGGAACAGCCCAAATGGGAGATCGCCGTGCCGAACGGGCGCTACCGCGTCCGCATGATCGTCGGCGACGTGGAGGACGCCGGCGCCATCTACGCGATGGCGGCGGAAGGCGCGCTCGTGGTCAGCGGCCTGGCCGGAGGGACGAACCGCTGGTTCGAGGGCACGGCCAGCGTGGACGTGGCGGACGGACGGTTGACCCTGACCGATCATCCCCGGGGCAGCGGCAACAAGCTGTGCGCCGTGGAGATCGTGGAACTGGAAACACCTTGATGGAACCCATGGACGAGTCGTCGGGCGGAGCGTCGGAACGTTGGCGCAACCGGGTCGCGGTCGATGAAGGCCGGGGCGTCTGGCTGGTCGAAGAGGCGGGCCAGGACCGGCTCGTCTGGCTGTTCCGGCTCAACGAGACACAGCGGGCCGATGCCCGGCTGCTCGACGCCATTGCGGCGCATCTCGTCCGCCTGGGCGAACTCCGGGAACCCCAGCTCGGCGCGCCCATCACGGGCGACGCGGAACTGCGCGGCGCGGGCGAAATCGGTTTCGCGGTGCCGCCCGGCAAGCTGTGGGGCGACGCCTTTCCGCTCGGGACCAGGACGCCTTGGGCCGAGGCGAAGCCGTGGGCCCTTTCCCTCGCGCGGTTGCTGGAGACGGCGGCAAGGCACGGATTGATCGACGGCAGCCTGCATCCGGGCCGGGTTTGGCTGACGGAGGACGGGCGCATTTTGGCTCCGGGCTTCGCGCTCGGGCCTTTGCTCGATCCCGCCGCCCAGGGCGACGTGCGCCAGATCTGGTTCAGCCCGCAGGCGGTGGACGGCTATCCCGTCACGGCGGCGGACGACCGCTACAGCGCGGCGGCGCTGATCTACCAGATGGTCACGGGCAACGCGCCGCTCGACCCCGACAACCTCGTTTACGAGATCCGCTACGCGGTGCCCAAGACGCCCGAAAGCGCCGGGGCCAGGATTCCGGCCAAGGCCTCCGAGGTGCTCATGGCCTGCCTGGAAAAGGCCCCGACCAAACGCCCCGGTTCGGCCGCCGCGCTGTTGGCGGGGTGGAACACGGTCGATGCGCCCGCGCCCCAGCGCGGCAAGACGTTCACGCCGGCGGAATTCGATCCCAGCCTCAGCCAAGCGGCCAGCTTGCCTCCGCCGCGCCTCGCACCAATGCGGCCCGCGTTCCTGCGGCCCGAGGTCTGGTTCGCCACCTTCGTGATGCTGGCCGCGCTCGGCATCGGCGGCTGGATGCTCTGGGTCTCTTGGCCCAAGACAAAAGGCCCGCTCGATCCCAACAGCGAGGAGGCGCTCATCGCCAAGGGCCGCGAGCTGGACGCGGAGATGCTGCGGGCCGCCGCCGCCAGCGGCGCGACCAACGGCATGGTGGACATCCAGGCGCTGACCAACGTGGCCGGACTGGCCGCGCCGACCATTCTCAGCAACGCCGTCGCCGCGCCGACCCCGACCAACGCCCCCAGCGCCGAGGACCGCCAGCGCGACGAAATGCTCCGCCGGGAAAGCGAACGCCGGGCGGCCGAGATCATCGCGGAGGCCCGCCGCCTGGCCGAGGAGAAGCTCCGGGCCGAGCGCGACGCGGCCGAAAAGCTGCGCCAGACGGAGACGGCCAAGGAGGAGTCCAAGTTCGTCCCCGTCTTCAACGGGCAGGACCTCGCCGGATGGACCGGCGACACCGCCTACTGGTCCGTGCAGGGCGGCACGCTCACGGGCTGGATCGGCGGAGACGCCCCGCCGGGCACCATCGGCTGGCTCACCAGCTCGCAACCGGCCGCCGGAGACTTCGAGCTGCGCGGGCAGTTCCGCATGAGGCTGCTGCGCGACAACCGGGCCGGTTCCGCCGCGATCATCTACCGGGGAACGGCCGGCGGGCGCGACGGCTACCACTTCCTGCTCGGCTTCGATCCCGCTGTCGTCGGCTCCGTGGTCGGCAACTCCGGGCGCGGCATGATCGCCCAGCAGGGGCAGATGACCGAACTGGGCGAGTCGCCGACGGCCAGGCCCGTGGCCTCGGACCTGCCCGGCGTCGAGGCGGCGCGGCGGGCGATCCGGCTGAACGACTGGAACGAGTTCCGGATCACGGCGCGGGGCGACACCATCACGCACGAGATCAACGGCAAGGTCGTCGCCGTGCTGAGGGACAAGTCGTCCGTGCGGCCCAGGTCGGGCACGTTCGCTCTGCGGGTCGGCGGCGCGTCGCCCGCGTGCGTCGTGCAGTTCCGCGAACTGAAGCTGCGGCGGGAGTGACGCCTTTGGCCTCAGAGAATCAACTGTAGAAGACACGGGCCACGCGGAACGACTTTCGCGTGGCCCGCGTTTTCTGCGGCGTGGTGGTCGGCGGTGAAACGGAAAAGTCCCTCATCCCGTCGGACGGGGGTGAGGGGACTCGTTCGTTCGACCAGCCGGTTCCAGCCGTTGGCGCGGCCTACTTCTTGAAGAGGTTCTTGATCCCC
>CBFGQE010000380.1:0-3843 GCA_965650815.1 uncultured bacterium | reverse complement strand
ACGATGAGCGCGATGCAGGCCACGCGCAGCGGCTCCTTCGATTCGCCGAGGAACAGCATTCCGATGATGGCCGTGCCCGCAGCACCGATCCCCGTCCACACCGCGTAGCCCGTGCCCACCGGGATGGTTTTGAGCGCGGCGGCCAGCAGGCCAAAGCTGGCGATCATCGCGGTGATCGTGGCCACGCTCGGCCACAGCTTGGAGAATCCCGCCGTGTGTTTGAGGCCGATGGCCCAGCCGATTTCGAGCAGGCCGGCGATGAGCAGATAGATCCAGGGCATGGTTTCAAAGGTTCGGAAAACAACGGAGTTCGCCCGAACGGCTCCAGCCTCCGGGCAAGGCCGGGGAAGTTTCTCCGTTCCACCGGCGCTGGCAACCTCCCGCGCGCGGCGATTGCCCGGGGCCGACGGATCTGGTTCCCTGCGCCCCGCATTCTTCGCATGCCCGATCCGCTGCCCGCCAAACCCACGCGCCTGCGTCTCCGCGTCGCTCCGACGGCGGAACGCCATCTGCGCGGCGGGCATCCGTGGCTCTTCGACGAAAGCATCCGCGAACAGAACCGCCCGGGGCAGGCCGGGGAGTTCGCGGTCATTTACGACAAGCAGGACCGCTTCCTCGCCATCGGCCTCTTCGATCCGGACTCGCCCATCCGCGTCCGTGTGCTGCATTGCGGGAAACCGGCGACGCTGGACGACGCCTGGTGGCGGGCGCGTTTCGCAACGGCGGTGGAGAAGCGGAAAGCACTCTTCGGCCCGGAGACGACCGGTTACCGCATCGTTCACGGCGAGAGCGACGGCTTTCCCGGTCTCGTGCTGGACCGCTACGACGACGCGCTGGTGTTGAAGCTCTATTCCGCCGCGTGGCTGCCGCATCTCGCGTTGCTGAAGGCGCTGGTCGTCGGGGCGTTTCCCGCGTTCGCCATCGTGCTGCGCCTGAGCCGCAACATCCAGGAAGCCGCCGCGCGGGCGGAGCTGACGGACGGCATGGTTTGGCAGGGTGCGTTGACCACGGAGCGGCGGACCTTTCTAGAGAACGGCATCCGGTTCCACGCCGAAATCGTGCGCGGACAGAAGACCGGCTTCTTCCTCGACCAACGCGACAACCGGTTGAAGGTCGGCGGCCTTTCCTCCGGGCGCGACGTGCTCAACGCCTTCAGCTTTTCCGGCGGCTTCTCGCTCTTCGCCGCGCGCGGCGGGGCGCGTTCGGTCATCAGCTTGGACATCAGCGACCACGCCTTGCGGGAAGCGCGGGAGAACTTCGCCCTGAACCAATCGATTCCCGCCGTGGCCGCCGCGCGGCATGAAACCGTGCAGGCCGACGTCTTCGATTGGTTCCGTCGTCGCGAAGATCGCCACGCCTACGGACTGGTGATCGTGGACCCGCCGTCGCTGGCCAAACGCGAAGCCGAACGGACCAAGGCGATTGCCGCGTATCGCCAGCTCGCAGCCTCGGCGCTGGAGAAGGTCGCGCCCGGCGGCCATCTCGTTTCCGCGTCCTGCTCCGCGCATGTGTCGGAGACGGAGTTCTTCGACGCCGTGCGCGCCGCTGCCGCAACCAGCGGTCGGAAATGGGCCGAATTGGAAACCACGGGACATCCGGCCGATCATCCCGCTGGGTTCGCCGAAGCGCGGTATTTGAAGTGCCTCTATCTCCGGGTTGACCGTTAACGGAACTCCGAGGCGTCGAGGAATTTGCCCAAATGCCCGCTTGACCGTGCAAACTTCGCTGATATATGGGTTTACACACAGTTCAAAGGACGGCGGGTGCCGCCCACTTCCCCGAAAGCCTATGACAAAGCGTGATCTCGTTGTCCGGATTTCAAATGAAACTGGGCTCATCCAACAACAGGTCTTGGAGGTCGTGCAAAAGACGTTGGACTACATCTCCGAAGCCGTCGCCAAAGGAGAGACCGTGGAGCTGAGAAACTTCGGCGTGTTTGAAGTGAAGGTTCGCAAGGCCCGCATCGGCCGCAATCCCAACAAACCCGAGACCGACGTGCCCATCCCGGAACGCGCCGTGGTGAAGTTCAAACCCGGCAAGGAGATGCGCGAGCTTGTCCTCGACCTCTCCCCCGACGAGCCCAAGGCGTAAACATTTCGCTCGAAAGCCCGGGCGCTCCCTCCCAAGGTGAGCGCCCTTTTTGTTTATGGAACGTCTGCCCGGATTCCGCGATTTCTATCCCGAACCGCTGCCCAGCCCCGATGCCTGGAGCGCCGACGCCCGCCAGCACATCTTCAATGCGTGGCGCTCCACCGCCCGTCGCTACGGTTTCCGGGAATACGACGGTCCTCCGTTGGAACCGCTGGAACTCTTCACCGCCAAGAGCGGCGAGGAAATCGTCGGGCAGCTCTACAACTTCAAGGACAAGGGCGACCGCGAGATCGCGCTCCGGCCCGAGATGACGCCTACCCTGGCCCGCATGATCGCGGCCAACGAACGGAACTACAAAAAGCCCATCAAGTGGTTCGCCGTGCCCCAGCTCTTCCGCTACGAGAAGCAGCAGAAAGGCCGGCTCCGCGAACACTTCCAGTTCAACGCCGACGTCTTCGGCGAGAACGATCCCGCCGCCGAAGCCGAGCTGATCGCGCTCCTGATCGATTCCCTCCGCGCCTTGGGTCTGAAGTCCGACGACTTCGTCATCCGCCTCAGCAGCCGCAATGCGTGGCAGCAATTCTTCGAGCAGCGCGGCGGTTCGGCCGACAACGCCTACGCCTTCTACCAGGCCATCGACAAGATGGAGCGCGAGAAGCCCGAGGTGACGGCCGAGAAACTCGCCGCCGTGGGCGTGAAGGCGGAGGACGTGCAGGCGTTCATCACCGCCGCCGTGCCGACGGCCGAACTCCAGTCGATCCTCGACAATCTCGGCGCGCGCGGGCTCGGCGAATTCGTGAAGGTGGACTACCAGGTCATCCGCGGGCTGGCCTACTACACGGGCGTCGTCTTCGAGGCGTTTGATCGCAAGGGCGAGTTCCGCGCCATCGCCGGCGGCGGCCGCTACAACAACCTCGTGAAGCTTCTCAGCGGCGGGAAGGTCGATCTCCCCGCCTTGGGCTTCGGCATGGGCGACGTCGTCCTGCTGGAGCTGCTGAAGGCGCGCGGGCTGTTGCCGAAGTTCACCGCGAACATCGACACCTACGTGCTGATCGAGGACGAGGCGCTGCGGGCCCAGTCGCTGGGCGTCGTGCAGAAGCTGCGCGAAGCCGGCCAGGCCGTGGAGTATTCTCTTACACCGCTGAAGGGCGACAAACAGTTCAAGCGCGCGATGGAACTCGGCAGCCGCAAGACCCTGCGCCTCGTGGCCACGCCGGAAGGCGTCGTCGCGAAGGTGAAGGATCTGGCGACGCGGGAAGAGACGACGGTGACACTCGAACAGCTCCTGTAGAAGGCGAAGCCTCGCCACCCATCTTTCCGGTCAGGCAGCATTTTATTGACGCGTCTGCCCGGAAAACAATCGGCCTCGACCGTTGACCGGGGGCGGTCCGTGGAGTATCGACAAGGCTGATTTATGAGCCGGGGAATCGCATATCGTCGGGGTCTCGTCCGCTCGCTCTTGGCCGTCGTTGTTTCGGTCGGGGCGTCGGCGTGGGCCGGGGAAAAGATCGAGCAAACCGGGGTCACGACCGTGCAGCCCGCCAGTCTGTCCACCAACAAGTCCGGCAAGGCGGACGAGCCCAGCCCGAGCGTCCTGGAGTTCCAGAAGCGGATCAATGAAATGGATTCGCGCTTCGGCTGGCAGGGTGGTTTGCCCGGCTCAAGGCCCAATGCGGGGGCCGCGCGTCTCCCCGCCCCCCACCCCCCCCCCCCCCCCCAATGGGGCAAGGAGGGCCAGAAAAAAGACATGGG
>CBFGQE010000379.1:0-3847 GCA_965650815.1 uncultured bacterium | reverse complement strand
TTGGGGCAGTGTCCAAGGGCGCCTCCTCAGGCCTTGACCGAAAACTTCTGGTTGAAACGGTCGCGCGAAGCTGGTGCGCTTCACTCCCTTCACGAACGTTTGATCGGAATCAGGCCGGGACTGGAGGCATTGTGGGAAGCCGGCTTCGCCTTGGAGGTGGGTGCGGGTCCCGTTTGGATAATATGAGTCGTTTAACCAAGCTGGAGCATCGGAACCGGGCCGTCGCCGGGATCAGTCTCGCGGTCGTTTTCGCCGTTGCTGGAGCCATCATGAACCACGGGGCCCACGGGCCCTTCAAAGCGTCCCAGTGGACGCTGCTCTTCGTCCCCGTCCTGCCGTTTCTCGCCTGGGGTTGCTCGCATCTCGCGCGGCACCGGGGCTATTCCACCGGGGTTTCCTACGGGCTGATCGCGCTGGTGCTGGTCGGTGCGGCGGTCTCCATTCCGGCGCTGTCCGGCTCGACGGTCGGCGTCGTTGTCCTGACCGCCACGGCCGTGCCGCCGCTGATCCTGATGACGCTCAACGTGCGTCCGGGCAATTTCCGCAGCAGCCGCGAGAAGAAGCCCTGACGCGGAGGCTCATAGCCGGGCCACGGGACCGAGGCGGACCAGCTTCCAAACCAGCTCTTCGGCCGACCGGGAGGCGGCGACATCGACGAGGAACTCCGCCACCCAGTCGTTGAGGCCGTCGGCGTCCACCAGCACCTGTTCCACGCGCCACGTCTTTTTGTCCTCCGACGGCTCGACGTAGGTGTGGCGCGTGTTGCGGGCTTCGGGATCGAGGCGGAAGCGTTCGTGGTCGGCGTAGTAGGCGTCGAGCGCGGCGCGGAGACGATCCGTGGGAGGGAGTGACGGAGTGGCGGAGTCTTGGGGCGGGCGGTCTTCGCTCCACGGAGCGAGGGCCAAGGCCGACTCGAAGTTGCCGTCGGACAAGGCACGGAGGAACTCGAAGATCCGCGTTCGAATCCGCGTGGTGAACGCCTTCGTGTCGCGCGTGATGTCCTTGGCCGCTTCTTCCGCTCCAGGCGGACGCACTTCGGCGGTCGGAGCTGCGGGCTGGAAGTTCGGGTTCCGCATCCGTTCCCACTCGTCTTCCAAGCTCGAATCGATCTGGCGGATCATCGTCTCCAGATACGTCTCCATCTCGCGCACGGCGTCGGTCTTGGCGGCGTCGGGCACGTTTTGCGCGAGGATCTTGTGGGCTCGGGAAATGTGCCGGAGCAACAGGCCTTCGCTGCGGTGCAGTTCGTAGAGCTTCACGTAGTCGCCGAAGCTGCGGAACTGCTCGAACATCTCGCGCACGATCGACTTGGGCCGGATGTTCTCCTGGCCGACCCACGGATGTTTGTCGGCGAAGGCGTTGAAGGTCTCGTAGATGAACTCCCGGCGGGGCTTGGGATATTCCAGCTTCTCCAGCTCCTCCATCCGCTGGTCGTATTCCATGCCCTGCGACTTGAGCTCGGCGATCTTCTCGCCCTTCACCTTGTCCAGCTGGCGGCGAAGGATGGCGTCGGGGTTCTCCATGATCGACTCGACCAACGTCATCAGATCCAGCGCGTATTCGGGAGATTCGGGATCGAGCAGAGGAATGGTATCCACCAGATAGAGCGACAGCGCCTGGTCCATCGAGAAGTCGTCCTGCAGCTCGACGTTCACGCGGAGCTTGGTGTGAGACTGCCTAGTGGCACCGGCGCCCTCGCCGGTGTTCGTGCGGCAGGCGCCCCCGCCTGTCGTTCCTTTTTCGGGAAGAGAAGAACTCCGGGCGGGGGCGCCCGGAGCACTGGCCACAGGCGGGGGCGCCTGTGCCACTACCGGCGAAGCCACGAGCTCCACGATCTTCCGGTCCAAAAGCGACCGGAACAGCACCCACGCCCGGGACCGATGCGCCTTCTTCTGCTTTTCCGAATCGTGGCAACGCCGCAGCAAATCCCGCATGGCTGCGCAGCCATCGCCTTCGCGGCTGAGCACGTTCAGCAGCATCCCGTGGGTGACCTGGAACCGCGACACCAGCCGCTCTGGTGCGGCGGCGATCAGGCGCTCGAAAGTCTTCTCGTCCCAGGCCACGAAGTTTTTGTCCGGCGGTTGGCGCTTCACGACCTTCTTGCCGGTGCTCTTCGCCTTCTCCTCCAGCTTGCGGTTTTCGACCACGTGCTCCGGGGCCTGGGCCACGACCCAGCCGAGGTTGTCGAAGCCCTTGCGCCCCGCGCGGCCGGCGATCTGGTGGAAGTCGCGCGCGGTCAGGATGCCGACCTTCTCGCCGCTGAACTTGCAGAGCTTGGTGAAGAGCACCGTGCGGATCGGCACGTTCACGCCGACGCCGAGCGTGTCGGTGCCGCAGATGAGCTTGAGCAATCCCTTCTGCGCGAGCTGTTCGACGAGGATGCGATACTTCGGCAGCAAGCCGGCGTGGTGCAGGCCGATGCCGTGCTTGAGCCATTTCTTGATCTCCGGGCCGTAGGGGCTGCTGAACTTGAACTCGTAGATCGCCTCGGCAATGGCCGCCTTCTCCTCCTTGGTCGCGACGTTTATGCTGGTGAAGTCCTGTGCGCTCTGGGCCGCTTCGAGCTGGGTGAAGTGGACCACGTAGATCGGCGCTTTGCCCGCCGCCAGCAGCCGCTCGACCGTTCCGGCCAAGGGATGCTCGGAGTATTCAAACTCCAGCGGCACGGGCCGGGTCCTGGAGGAAACGATGGTCGTGACGCGGCCGTTCAGCTTGGTCAGCTCGTCGGCGAAGAACTGCGTCTCGCCCAGCGTGGCGGACATCAGCAGGAAACGCGTCTGCGGCAGCGTGAGCAACGGTGCCTGCCAAGCCACGCCGCGTTCGCGGTCCGAGTAGAAGTGGAACTCGTCCATGACCACGTCGTGGACCCGCGCCTTCGGCCCGTCGCGCAAAGCGATGTTCGCCAGCACTTCGGCGGTGCAGCAGAGGATGGGCGCGCCTTGGTTGACCGTGGCGTCGCCGGTGGAGAGGCCGACGTTCTCCGGTCCGAATTCGCGGCAGAGCGCGAGCCACTTCTCGTTCACCAGCGCCTTGATCGGGCAGGTATAGACCGAGCGCCGTCCGCGCGAGATCGATGCGAAGTGCATCGCGGAGGCGACCAGCGACTTTCCTGAGCCGGTGGGCGTGTTGAGGATGACATTACGGTCCTCGAAGAGTTCGAGCACGGCTTCTTCCTGCGCCGGGTAGAGCTGGAGCCGCTTGGCTTCGGCGTATTCCAGGAACTTGCCGAGCAGTTCGTCGCTGGTGGGTTGGCCACCGGCGGGGATGAGGTCTTTGAGCGTCACGGACACGATGCGCGGAGGCTAAGAGGGAGAGGTGGAAAACCGAAGGACGAACCTTGGCGCGCCTTTTCCCTTGGGCCGACCGGGGCTTTCCGTTAGCTGAAGGCCGTGCATTTCCTGGTCACTGGCGGCGCCGGCTTCATCGGCTCCCATGTGTGTGAACGCCTCCTGGCGGAGGGACACACGGTCCATGCCTTGGACGACCTCAATCCGTTCTACGACCCCGCGATCAAACGGCGGAACCTGGCGGAGATCGAAGCCGGGGCGAAGGGACGTTTCCATTTTGTCCACGGTGACATCGTGGACGCTGCGACAGTGGATGCGACAATGGCGGCGGCGCGGTTCGACCAGATCATCCACATCGCCGCTCGCGCCGGCATTCGGCCCAGCTTGGACCAGCCGTTTCTCTACCAGCAGGTCAACGTGGGCGGCACGGCCAACGTGCTGGAAGCCGCGCGCAAACACGGCGTCGGCAAGATCACGGTGGCCAGCAGCAGCTCGGTCTATGGCGTGAACGCGCGGGTGCCCTTCCGCGAATCGGACCTGGCCACGACGCCGATCTCCCC
>CBFGQE010000378.1:0-3867 GCA_965650815.1 uncultured bacterium | reverse complement strand
CCTTCGCGGAGCGTCCACTCCGGCCGCTAAACCGACGAGACGACCTTATTTTCTTCGAGGCCGAGCCACTCAATCAAAAGCAGTTTTCCGGAAGACCTTCCCACCACCTCTCCCTTGGGAGAGGCGTTTTTTTGTTGTCCGATCAGGCGAACTCTCAGCGAGGAAACAAACCAGAAGGCAGGGAGCGTTTCAGGAGGTTTCGAATCGGCGATACACTGCGGACATCGAGACGAACGGAGGCCGGGACGCCGCCACCGAAACGGGATCGGCCAACGCCGAAAGGGCGAACCACGAGCGATCCATCGAAGCTTTGGGGTTTCACGCAATGTGAAACTTCAGCGGTTGGATCGAACATGATTCGCCCGGGGGCGCTCTCCTACCGCATCAAACGAGCGGCGGATAGGCGGCCGGGCCCTTGGTCTCAGTGTGGGCCGGCACCTTCTTGTCCTTGTTCGGCACGGCCGCTTCACCGGTGACACAGATGTCCTCGGCGTTGGCCTTGGAGAAGATCTCCTTGGCGCGCTTCACTTCGTTCGAGTCCTCGGTGTGGACGGAAACCAGGATGTTGCCGGATTTCACCTTGCCCTCGAAGCGACGTGCTTCGAGCTCGGGGATGCCGAGCCCGACGAGACCTCCGGTGATGCCGCCCACGGTGGCGCCCACGGCGGCTCCGCTCAAGGCTGCCATGATGGGACCGGCCGCGATGAAGGGACCGACGCCCGGAATCGCCAAGGCACCGATGCCCGCGACCCAGCCAAGAATGCCACCGACAACTCCGCCGGTGCCGGCACCTGCTACGGCGCCTTCAGGGGCCTTGGTGTTCTTTTCGTGGCCGAAGTCCCGGGTGGTTTCCCGATCGGGGAACAACACGGAGATGTCGTTGTTCGAAAAGCCGGAGACCTTCAGCGCCGAGACGATGTCCTCGGCTTGGCGACGGGTGGTGGCGATGCAGAATACAGATTTTTTAGACATAATAAGGATGCGTTGCACCCGCTCTGAATGAGTCGGGATATGATCCATTTGAGCCCGATCCATGCCACCAGTTCCGCGGCGATCGTAAGGTGGCAGTGATGAACCCTTGAAATGCCTGGACCAACATCGAGCCAAAGACGCGCGCTCAGGACGGCAAGTCTCCCACTCTCATTGGATTGCCCAACCTTCCGCGCCTCCGCGCACGATTACGTCGTGCGGATTTCCCGAATGGAACCCTTGTGGAAAAATCGATGCCGAAACCTGCCCTAAGCGTCCGCCTCCACGTTCCGCCAATCATTCCTGGTGCAAGCATCATCGTGCAGGAAGCAAGCCCCCCCAAAAAGCGCGCTTCGCCGCGATCGCGGAGGATCCTCGGATCCTCAAGGAGGGAACCTAGTCCTGTGGCCTATTGAGATTGCGGAAAAATCCCCGTTCCGACGGCGCGACTTCGACCGATCGGATCAAACCGTTCTGCTCTGCCCAACGACACAGCGACTGGAGCGAACGGTCTTCGGCCTGCAATCTTCGCCGAACTTCTTCCGCCATCCGGACCGGATAGATCGCCGCCAGAGGTTCGTAGAAGCCCTCCAGCCTCGGCACCGCGCCGATCTCGTCTCTCACGGAGGCCAGCAGTCGCCCGCGCAAAAAGGTCGCCGTCATCTGTGGCAAATCCGCCGCGAGCACGAGCACGAGGGGCTGCGCTGATGTCTCCAAAGCCCGCAGCAAGCCCGACAACGGGCCGAGATCCTCTGTTTCGTCGAGCAACACCCGGACTCCGGGAAACTCCTGTCCCTTCCTTGCGCAGACCACCGTCACCTCCGCCCCGCAGCGTTGCAGCGTTCCCCACTGATGCCGCCAGAGCGGCTGTCCCTGCCAATCGAGCTGAGCCTTGTCCGTCCCCATCCGCGTGGAGCGTCCTCCGGCGATGAGTGCGGCGGAGAAGTTCATGCGCGGGAAGGGAGCCTTTCAACCGGAACGATACCGTCGGATCTTTCCGGCTCAGTTCTGCCCGAAGTGGTCATAGCCCTTGGTTCCCAGTTCGCGCAGGCCTCGAGCATCGCGCAGCCGCAGGCCCGGCTCGGCCGTGATCTTGCCGATGCAGCTCAGGCGAACTTCGGGGAACCGCGCCTTGAATCCGTCCAGCAGCTTCACCGCGTCGCCGCTCGCCACGGTGAAGAGCAGCTCGAAGTCCTCGCCATCGGTCAGCGCGGACAGCAACGGCGGCTTGGCGCTGGAATCGGCCTTGGCCTGGAGCTTGGCGGCGCGGCTGATCGGGATGGCCTTGGACAACAGTTCCGCCCCCACGTTTCCGGCCCGCAGTATGTGCCGGAGATCGCCGGCCAAGCCGTCGCTCACGTCCATCATCGCGCGGACGATTCCCAGCTCCGCCAGCCAAGCGCCTTCGGCCAAGCGCGGCGCGAAGTCCAGATGCTTGCCGTGGATCGATCCGCCCAGTTCCCCGGTCACGAAAATCGCGTCGCCCGGCTTGGCGCCCGAGCGCAGCACCGCGCGTCCCGTCGGCACCGTGCCCAGCAGCGCCACGGAGAGCAGCAGGCCGCCGGGATTCACCGTGGTTTCGCCGCCGCTCACCGCCACGCCGCAGCTCCGCGCCAAGGCGGCCAAACCCGCATAGACGCCTTCCACGCGCCCGGTGTCGTAGCCCTTCGGCATTCCCAGCGTGACCAAGGCCGAGACCGGCCTGCCGCCCATCGCCGCGATGTCGCTCAAGGCGCGGGCCAGCGCCTTGCGGCCAATGCGCTCCGGCTCCGTCTGCGGCGTGAAGTGGACGCCTTCCACCACCGCGTCGGTCTTGAAGAGCAGGTCGTGCGCGCCGCCGAGCCGCAGCACGGCGCAATCGTCGCCCGGACCGACGGCGACGGCGTCGTGGGTGGGCAGGTCCCGGGTGAGCCGGGCGATGAGTTCGAATTCGTTCATGCGGGACGGTCAGGGATTGCCGGAAAGCCATTTCATCACCGGTTCCCAGTAGAAGATGGCCAGCACGTTGAAGAGGTTGAAGAAGCAGTGCGTGAAGATCGGCACCAGCAGGTTGCCCGTGCGCTGGTAGAGCCAGGCGAGCAGCGCGCCGAAGAGCGTGAGCGGGATGAACGCGACCACGTTGAAGTGGATCAATCCGAAGAGCAGCGCCGTGCCCCAAAGCGCGAGGCGCGGCCGCCCCCGGTCCCGCATCCAGCGGTAAAAGACGCCCCGGAACATCAGCTCCTCGATGATCGGAGCGAAAATCAAAGCCAGGCCCGTCAGGGCGAACTGCTGCCACGCGGGCGTGGCCTGGTCCTGGATGGCCACGACGGTGGATTGCAGCTTGGGTTCCACCGACAGGGAGAGCAGGGCCCACTGGATCAGCTTCTGGAGTCCCCAGGCCAGGGGCAGGAAGGCCAGACAGGCGATCCATCCGACCAGCGCCGCGAACACCGGACGCCGGATGCCGAACCCGTCCCTCCAACCCACCCCGTGCCATTTCAGGAAAAGATGGAAGCAGAACAGCCCCGCCATTTGCATCCCGAGAAAGGTCCCGAAGATCTGCGTCATCGTCTTCTCTTGCTCGCCGCCCGGCTCGTAGCCGAGCACGAACCGGCTCGCGCCCAGTCCGAGCAGCGATGCGAGGATGATGCAGGTGAACACCGCCACCACGAGGGTGACGACGTGATAGGTTTTCCAGACGGGCTGGGACGACACGCCCGCAGTTTCGGCGACGAAGCCTCCGGACATCAATCCTCCAGCCGGGCTTCCGTGGCGGGTCGCCTTCGCTCCCGCCAAACTTCATCCCGGCGTGCAGAAAGCCGCCATCGCCGCGCGTTGACGCTCCCCGCCGCGCGCCTTAGACCCGTCCCCGCGTTCATGAAAGCCATCCAGCTCGAAAAGCCCCAGTCCTTCCGT
>CBFGQE010000377.1:0-3870 GCA_965650815.1 uncultured bacterium | reverse complement strand
CATCACCCGTTCCGCGCAGCGGCCGGTCTCGTGGAGCGGCGGCGGGACGACCAAGGTGCGGCCGGTGTTCTTCCAGACTTCCAAGGTCCGCACATAACCGGCGGCGATCAGCTCCTCCACGGCGCGGACCACGCGGCTGCGGGCCTTGCGGCGCGGCACCGGCAACACGCCCGTGCGGGCTCCGGCGGTCACGGCTTCGTGGATCATCGAGACGCTGTCTTCCGTCACCCAGGTCTCGACCGCATGGGCCAGTTGCGCGGGCAACCAGCCCGGCTGCGTTTCAATGTGGGGCACCAGCGTCGTCTTCGCCGGGAGCAGCGCCTTCAATCGACCGAGCGTATCGGCCGGGCTCCGCCGGGAATCCGCCACGGTCCAGGACAGTTCCGGCCGGGCCGTGACCACTTCCGCCACGGCCGACAGCACCGTCCCGGCATCCCAGCCGTGATGCGCGGAGGGGCCGCCGAGCAGCACGAGTCCTTTCGCCTCCTTGGGCGAAGGCTGTTCCGGCAGGCGATTCAACGCGCCGAAGGTGGCGATGATCCGTCCTTGGTCCACGGGACGTCGCAGGTCGTGGCGCGGGATCAGGCAGAGGTCGAAGAACCACGTGGGCCAGCTCGGCTTCATGATGACCACGGTGCGGGCCCCGAAAACGCGCCCCGCGCACCAGAGCGGCAGATGGGTCCGGTGCCCGGCGGCGATCAGCAGATCCGGCGGCGTGCCCGAGGCGCTGGGCCGGGTGGCGAGGGCGAAACGTTGACGCAGAGAATCGGCGGGATCGAAGCGCAGCAGCTCCACTTCCGCCCCGGTGCGACGCTTCAGAGCCTCGGCCAAGCCCACGCTCTGGTTTTCGTGGCCCGGTCGGCCGTCCGACAAGATCCGGATCTGGCGCGGCCCTGGGCTCATGGATGGACCGGGGCTCCGGTGCGGTCGGAGATCGGGAAAGGGCGGAGCGTCATCTGGCGTGACGCTTGCACCCGGGCGCGCCGGGTTCAAGGGAGGAACCAGCCGGGAATCCTCGTCCCGTGCCGCCAATGCGCTGGGACCAGAGGGGTGCGCATGCATTCCGTTTGATGAAACCCTTGCATGGCAAAAACTGTCTATGGCTTAGTCCACCGTCGCTCGCGGCCCGATGCCGCGGCGGCCCTTTTCCATGAGCCGGTTCCGCGTGAACGTCCTCTATTCCGGCCGGGTCCAAGGCGTGGGTTTCCGCTACACCACGAAGACCCGGGCCAGCGGCTTTGACGTGACCGGAACCGTGCGCAACCTGGCCGATGGCCGGGTGGAGCTGATCGCCGAGGGCGAGCGCCGGGAACTGGAGGATTTTCTGGCAGACATCCGGGATTCGGAAGTCGGCCGGTTCATCAAGGACGAGCAAGTGACCTGGTCCGAGGCAAAACAGGATTTGAAAGGTTTCGAGATCGTTCGTTAGTTTGCACAAGTCGTAACAATGAAATACGCGATCATCGCCGACATCCACGCCAACCTGGAGGCGCTGGAAGTCGTGTTGGCAGACATCAAGGCGCAGGGCTGCACGCACACCGCGTGCTTGGGGGACGTGGTCGGCTATGGCGCGAACCCGAAGGAATGCCTCGACATCATCCGGGGCATGAACATTCCCGTGGTGAAGGGCAACCACGACGAAATGTGCTCGGTGGACGCCGAGCTGGAGGGCTTCAATCCCGCCGCCGCCGAGGCCGTCCACTGGACCCGCCAGCAGTTGTCCGACGACGACTGCAAGTGGCTGCGCGAGCTGAAATACGTCCGCCTCGTCACCAGCTTCTCCATCGTCCACGCCACGCTGGATGTGCCGCAGAAGTGGGGCTACGTCTTCGACAAGCTCGCCGCCGCCGCCAGCCTCACCTACCAGAACACCGGCGTCTGCTTCTTCGGCCACACCCACGTGCCCGTGGCTTTCGTCCGCGACAGCACCGTGCGCGGCGGGACCTACTCCAAGTTCAAGGTGGAACCGGGCCGGAAGTATTTCGTGAATGTCGGCAGTGTCGGACAGTCCCGCGACGGCGTGGCCAAGGCCACCTACGCTATCTACGACATGGTCGAGCAGTCCATCGAGCTCCGCCGGTTGGACTACGACATCCCCAAGGCCCAGGCCAAGATCCGCGCCGCCGGTTTGCCGGAGCGTCTGGCCGAGCGTTTGGCCCACGGCAAGTAAGCCCGTTTCTCCGCCTCTCCCCCTTCGTGCTCCTCCTCGTCTCCGTGATCACGCGGGACGAGGAGGAGAGGAGAAGGAATCGTTCCCCTCCCCGAATTTTCAACCGCCTACTTCGCGATGCAGAAGAGGTGGTTGTCACCCCGGATCAGGAGCTTGTTCGCCACCGGCACGGGCGAAGCGATGATGCGTTCGCCCATCGGGTTTTCGCCCAGCAGCTCGAACTTCTCCCCAACCTTGGCCGCGAAGACCACGCCGTCCTCGCGCGCCGCGTAGAGAATCCCGTTGGCCACCACGGGGGAGGAATAATACGGGGCCGACGCCTTGGGCAGGCTCTCGCTCCAGACCGTTTTGCCCGTGGCCGGATCAAGGCAGACGACCTCGCCTTTGTGCCGGAGGAGATAGACCTTGCCCTGGTATTCGACCGGCGCGGCCACGAAGACGCCGAGGTCTTCCCGCTTCCATGCCCGGTGGGTCTCGGTCACATCGCCCTTGCCGCCGAGCTTGATGCCGTGGACGCGCGCTTGGTTCGGCCGGTCATCGCGGCCCACCGGCACGACGGCCATTTGGCCTTGGATCACGGGACTCGCGATCGCAGGCCAGAAGCCGGTGCCCTCGGGATTGAAGCCGCCCGCCGACCACAGGAGCTTGCCGTCCGTCGCGCTGTGCGCGGTGAGATGGTCCGCGCCCCAGAGCAGGAGCGCCTTCTGCCCGTCCTGCTCGAAGAAGACCGGCGTGGTGTAGCCGTTGTCGTTTTCGGAAGGCGCCTGGTAGTTGCGGGCGACTTTCCACTTCACTTCGCCCGTGCCCTTGTCGAACCCGGCAACCCACGACTCGCCCTGGTGCATCCGGGTGAGGATGACGTGCGTGGCGGTCACGACCGGCGAGCTGCCTTGGTCCCAGAAGAGCCGCTCCGCGCCGAACTGTTCGGTGAGGTTCTGCTTCCACAGGACCTTGCCGGAGAAATCCAGCGCGGCGAAGTGGCCGCTCTTGAAATAGACGAAGACGGATTTGCCGTCGGTCACGGGCGAGGAGTTGCAGCTCGATCCGAGCGTGCGGTGTTTGGGCGGGCTCTCAGGACCGAGCTTGGTCCGCCAAAGTTCCTTCCCGGACAGGTCGAAGGCGAGGACGGCGTCCTCCCCGTCGGCCGGCGAAGTGACGAAAATCTTTCCGTCCGCCACGATCGGGCTGGAGGAACCCTTGCCCGGCAGCGGCGCCTTCCACGCCACGGACTCGGCCTTCCACTGGGTGGGGAATTCGCCGGTGGCCGTGCTGCCGTTGCCGGCGGGACCGCGCCAGCCGGGCCAATCGGTCGAGGCCCATGAGGACAGCGCGAGGCCGGTGAGGGTGAAGCAGGTCCACGCTTGGACGGACAGGCGCGGGAAACGGGCAGAGAAGTTCGTCGTTTTCATGTCCTGGAAATTTCACCGCCAAAGGAGCACGGAGCGCCGCAAAGGGCAACCCTTCGTCCGGCCATCCGCAGAAAACGATTCCCCCGGTGATCCGCCGGGCTCAGTCCGGACCGGCCTCGGAAGCGCGCGCCTGGCCCAGCTTCGCCTCCAATTCGGCCACGCGCCGGATCAGCGCGGGCAATTGGTGAACGGCCACGAGCTGGCGCTTCATCTGGCGGTCGGGTTGCGCCGGAGAACCGAACCACTTCTCGCCTTCGGGCACGTCGTGCATCACGCCGGACTGCGCGGCCA
>CBFGQE010000376.1:0-3888 GCA_965650815.1 uncultured bacterium | reverse complement strand
CGCAGCTCGACGCGCTGGTCGCCGCCGGCACGGTCACGCCCGATTCGCTGGTCTGGCGCGAGGGGATGGCGAACTGGCAGCCGCTCGGGCAGGCGCGGCCCGCCACCGATTCCGCCGCGCCGCCGAGCGACGCCCGGTGCGCGGTCTGCGGCGGAGCGTTCGCCCCGGAAGGCTTGATCCGGATCGCGGACCGGATGGTCTGCGCGCAGTGCAAGCCGGTGGTGCTTCAGCAGCTCCAGGAAGGGGCGCTGCGGCCGGCGGCGGGCGTGTTCGAGTATGGCGGATTCTGGATTCGGGTGGGCGCGAAGATCATCGACACCATCGTCGTGCTGATCCCGACCTACGCGGTGGATTTCGCGCTCGCCCTGGCGATGTTCGGAACCATCACGCCCCAGCCGACGCCCGGAGACATGGGAATGTTCTGGTTCTACCAGGCGGTGGCTTTCGTCCTGAACATCAGCATCGCGTTCGTGTTCACGGGCTTCTTCCTGTCGAAATACGGGGCCACTCCCGGGAAGATGGCCTGCAGGCTCAAGGTGGTGCGTCCGGACGGATCGGGCCTGAGCTTCTGGCACGGGGGCGTGCGGTATCTTGGCGAGTTCCTCAGCTCCATGATCTGTCTCATCGGCTACCTGATCATGATCTCCGACGAGGAGAAGCGGACCTTGCATGATCGGCTCTGCGGCACGCGCGTGGTGAAAAAATGACGACGGCTTCCTTGGAATCCTCCCAGGTCGCGTGCGGACGCTGCAAAACGCCGCTGCCGCCCGATCTTTTCAACCGGTCCGAAATCCTCCCGTGCCCCAACTGCGGCACGGCCACGCGGGTGGTGACGTTTCCGGCCTTCGGGCGGAAGTCTGCCGGAACCGCGACCGTGGAGAACATCGTGGCCGAGGGCGAGGCCGGCTGTTTCTTCCATCCGGCCAAGAAGGCGGTCGTGGCCTGCGGCAATTGCGGCCGGTTCATCTGCGGGCTGTGCGATCTCGAACTTGGCGGAAGGCACCTCTGCCCGAACTGCCTGGAGTCGGGCAAACAGAAGGGGAAGCTCGCGGAGATCGACCATCAGCGCACCAGCTACGGCAATGTCGCCCTCGGCCTCGCGCTGGGATCGCTGCTGCTGGGACCAGCGTCCCTGCTGACCGCGCCGATCGTGTTGTTCCTCGTGATCCGCCACTGGAAGACGCCGGGCAGTCTGGTGGGCGGCTCGGGCAAGAAGCGCCGGATCGCCGCCGCCATCATCGCCGTGCTGCAACTGGGCGGCTGGACGGCCTGGATCGTGGAGGTGGCGACGTGAAGGACGCGCTTTATCGCCGGTTGCCGGGGCGGCGTTGGGTCAGCATGTCGGGCCAGACCTCGCTGTGGATCGGCTCCGACCACGTGCTCGCGGTGCAATCGACCGGATTCACCGAGAGCTACCGGCGGTTCTACCTGCGGGACATCGCGGCCATCGCGGTGCAGCGCAACAACCGCTGGATGATCTGGAACATCGTGCTGGGAGCCATCGTCGGGTTTCTCGGGTTGTTGGCCGTTGCGATCCTCGGCGGCGGCGATCCGGGTGATGAAGGGTTCGCGTATTTCCTGCTCGTGGTCTTCGTGGCTCCGTCCGTTTTCGGCCTGGTGGTGAATCTCGTGCGGGGCCGCACCTGCACCGTGCGCATCCAGACTGCGGTGCAATCGGCGGAGATCCCGTCGGTCGGGCGGATGCGGGCCGCCGAGAAGCTGCTGGCGCAACTGACGCCGCTGATTCAACTGGCACAGCCGATGACGCCGCCTCCGTCGCCCGAATCGGCCCCGGCGCCCTCGCCCGAGAACGCCCCCGCGCCATGATCTCCCTCTCCGGCAACGTCTGCCTGAACCACGCCGGCCGCGAAGCAGTGGCGCGTTGTCCCGGCTGCGGGCAGTCCTACTGCCGGGAGTGCATCACGGAGCACGACGACCGCGTGTTATGCACCGCCTGTCTGCGCAAGCTCACGCGGGTTGAGACGAAGCGGAGTCCTTGGCTGGTGCCTCTGCTCCGGGCGGGCCAAGTGGTGGCGAGCCTGCTGGTGGCGTGGGCGATGTTCCATCTGGCCGCGCGGACGCTGCTGTCCATCCCGACGGATTTCCACGACGGGACGATCTGGAAACGGTCGGTCTTCGAGGATTGAACCGCCATGAAGTTCCGCCACAAACAGGCGCCCGGCGCGGTCGATCTGATCGAGGAAGCGCTGCATCTGCTGCGCGAAACGCCCTTCCGCGTCTGGGTGCTCTACTACACCGGGACGGTGCCGTTCGTGCTGGGGTTCCTCTACTTCTGGGCGGACATGGCGCAGAGCGCCTTCGCCGTGCAGCGCGCGGGCGGCGCGGCGTTGGGCATGGTGGCGCTGTATTTCTGGATGAAGACCTTCCAGGCCCGCTTCGCGGCCGAGCTGCACGCCTCGATGATCGGCGTCCCGGCCGCGCCCGGAGGCTGGCGCGAATGGGGGCGCACCTTCGTGGACCAACTGCGGTTCCAGGGGTGGGGCCTGTTGTTCGTGCCGTTGGGGCTGGTGCTGGTTTTGCCGGGGGCGTTTGTCTTCGGCTATTTCCAATTCCTCACCGTGCTGCCGGAAGACGGCCGGTCCAAGGCGCTGCGGGCCTGGAAGGAAGCGACCCGTTGGCCGGCGGAGGACTTCATGATGCAGTGCCTGCTGCTGCTGCTGTGGTTCATGCTGGCGCTGAATCTCCTCTTCCTCGTCTTTGTCGGACCGCAGCTCCTGAAGTCCCTCTTCGACTACGAGACGCTCTTCTCGCGCAGCCCGTGGACGGCGATGAACACGACGCTGATGATGGCGCTCGTGCTGGTCTCGTGGCTGTGCTGGGACCCGTTGGTCAAGGCGGTCTATGTCCTCCGCATGTTCCGGGGCGAAGGGCGGGAAAGCGGCGTCGATCTGGTCGCGCGCCTGCGCCATGCGGTTCGGCGCGCGGGGACGGTCGTGGCATTGGCGGTGGGATTGATGCTGGCTCCGGGCGTGAACGCGGCGACGGATGAAGCGGCTTCGTCGGACCCGGAGCCCGCAGCGGCTCCGGCGACCGCCGAGGAGATCGACCGGTCGATCCGCGACGTGCTCCAGCAGGGGCGCTACAACTGGCGGATTCCGCGCGAAGCCATCGTGGAAGAGACGAAGGAGAAGAGCGAAGGCGCGATCAGCCGCTGGATTCGCGGCCTGACGGACTCGCTGGGCGCGGCCGCGAAAAAGGTGGCGCGCTGGATCGCCGATCTCTTCCAGCCCCGCACTCGGACCAACACCGAATCCAACATCTCCTTCGCCGACGCGGCCGTGGTGCTGAAGTGGTTTCTCATCCTGCTCATCGTCGTGATCCTCGGCGCGCTCGTCTGGCTGCTGGTGAAGGCGTGGATCAATCGGCCGCGCGTGGCGGCGACGGCGGCTGCGGCCGTTCCGGCGATGCCCGATGTGTCGGACGAAAACGTGGGCGCGGACCAGTTGCCGGAAGACGGCTGGATGCGGCTGGCGATGGAGCTGATGGGCAAGGGCGACTTCCGTCTCGCCCTGCGCGCGCTGTATCTCGCGAGCCTCGCACACTTGGCCCAGCGCGAACTCGTGCGCTTGGCCCGGCACAAATCGAACCGCGATTACGTGCGCGAAGTGGACCGCCGCGCCCGCGCGGTGCCGGAGCTGGTCGCGGCCTTCCAGGAGAACGTCGGCGCCTTCGACCGCGTCTGGTATGGACGGCACGAAGCGACGGACGCGGTGGTGCAGAGCTTCCGCGCCAACGTGGAAAGGATTCGCGCGTGTTGAGCTCCGGAAAACTGCGGGCCGCATGGTTCCTCGCGCTGGCGGCGCTGCTCGCGGCGGGCATCTGGCAACTGCTCGCGTTGCGCTACGAACAGGGCGACGTCTATCCGCC
>CBFGQE010000375.1:0-3894 GCA_965650815.1 uncultured bacterium | reverse complement strand
CCGCCTCCGACATCGTCGCCGCCATCCGCGAGCAGAACGTCCAGGTCGCCGCCGGCGCCGTCGGCCAGCAGCCCAGCTCGCGCCCGGTCGATACCGAGCTGCTCATCAACACCCAGGGCCGGCTCGCCACCGAGGAGGAGTTCGGCGCGATCATCGTCAAGACCGGCCCGGCCGGCGAACGGGTCCAGCTCCGCGATGTCGCCCGCATCGAACTCGGTGCCTCCACCTATGCGCTGCGTTCGCTGCTCAACAACAAGCCCGCCGTCGCGCTGCCCATCGCCCAGCTGCCCGGCTCCAACGCCATCGCCACCTCCGACGCCGTGCGCGCCACGATGAAGGAGCTGGTGAAGAGCTTCCCCGAGGGCCTGCAATACGACATCGTCTACGACCCGACGGTTTTCGTGCGCAGCTCCATCGCAGCCGTCGTGAAGACGCTCGCCGAGGCGATCCTGCTCGTGGTGCTCGTCGTCATCCTCTTCCTGCAGACCTGGCGCGCCTCGATCATCCCGCTGGCCGCCGTGCCGGTGTCGCTCGTCGGCACCTTCGCGGTGATGCACGCCCTCGGCTTCTCCATCAACGCGCTGTCGCTCTTCGGCCTCGTGCTGGCCATCGGCATCGTGGTGGACGACGCCATCGTCGTAGTCGAGAACGTCGAGCGCAACATCGCCCTCGGCAAGACGTCCTACGAGGCCACCCGCCAGGCCATGCGCGAGGTGACGGGCCCAATCGTCGCCACCGCGCTGGTGCTTTCGGCCGTGTTCATCCCGACCGCCTTCATCAGCGGCCTGACCGGCCAGTTCTACAAGCAGTTCGCGATGACCATAGCCATCTCGACCGTCATCTCGGCCTTCAACTCGCTCACGCTCTCGCCGGCCCTCAGCGCGCTGCTGCTCAAGGGCCACCACGCCCCCAAGGACCGGCTCACGCGCGCCATGGACTTCGCCTTCGGCTGGGTCTTCCGTCCGTTCAACCGGTTCTTCGAGTGGGCCTCGCGGAAATACTCCAACGGCGTCGCCCGGCTCCTGCGCGTATCCGTCGTCGCGCTGCTCGTCTACCTCGGCCTCGTCGGCGCCACCGCGCTGCTCTTCAAGAACACGCCGACCGGCTTCGTGCCGACGCAGGACAAGCAATACCTCGTCGCCTTCACCCAGCTGCCGAACGCCGCCTCGCTCGAGCGCACCGACGCCGTCATCCGCCGCATGAGCGACATCGCGCTGAAGCACCCGGGCGTGGCCAACGCCATCGCCTTCCCCGGGCTCTCGATCAACGGCTTCACGAACTCGCCCAACAGCGGCATCGTCTTCGTCGCCCTCAAGCCCTTCGAGGAGCGCAAGACCAAGGAACTCGCCGGCCAGGCCATCGCGCAGCAGCTCCAGGCGGAGTTCGGGTCGATCCAGGATGCCTACATCGCCATCTTCCCGCCGCCGCCCGTGCAGGGCCTCGGCACGATCGGCGGCTTCAAGCTCTACGTCGAGGACCGCGGCGACAACGGCCTCGACGCCCTCTATGCCGCCACCCAAGGCCTGATCGGCAAGGCCTGGCAGACGCCCGGCCTCACCGGCCTGTTCACCAGCTTCACGATCAACACGCCGCAGCTCTCCGCCGACGTGGACCGCGCCAAGGCCAAGGCGCAGGGCGTGCCGCTCGCAAACGTCTTCGAGACGATGCAGATCAACCTCGGCTCGCTCTACGTGAACGATTTCAACCGCTTCGGCCGCACCTACCAGGTCGTGGCGCAGGCCGACGCACCGTTCCGCGACGGCCCCGAGGACATCCTCCGCCTCAAGACCCGCAACGCCGCCGGCCAGCTCGTCCCGCTCGGTTCGCTCGTCAAGGTCCACGAGACCTACGGCCCCGATCGCGTCATGCGCTACAACGGCTACCCGGCTGCCGAGATCAACGGCGCGCCCGCCCCCGGCTACAGCTCCGGCCAGGCCGAGGCGCTCATGGAGAAGCTCGCCGCCGAGAACCTGCCCAAGGGCATGGTCCTCGACTGGACCGAGCTCACGTTCCAGAAGATCATCGCGGGCAACACGGGCATCTACATCTTCCCGCTGAGCATCTTCCTGGTGTTCCTCGTGCTGGCGGCGCAATACGAAAGCTTCCGTCTCCCGTTCGCGGTCATCCTCATCGTCCCGATGGCGCTGTTCTCCGCGCTCACCGGTCTCTGGCTGACGCAGGGCGAGAACAACGTCTTCACGCAGATTGGCCTCATCGTGCTCATCGGCCTCGCGGCCAAGAACGCGATCCTGATCGTCGAGTTCGCGGTGAAGCTCCGCGAGGAAGGGAAGGGGATCGTCGAGTCCGCCATCGAGGCCTCGCGCCTCCGCCTGCGGCCGATCCTCATGACTTCGATCGCGTTCATCGCCGGCGTCTTTCCGCTCGTCGTCAGCACCGGCGCCGGCGCCGAAATGCGCCGTGCGATGGGCGTTGCCGTCTTTGCCGGTATGATCGGCGTCACGATCTTCGGCCTCTTCCTGACCCCGGTGTTCTACACCGTCCTCGAGAAGCTCGGCGTGCGGAAGCCCGCGCCCATCGCACCTGCCGCCCTCCCGGAACACGCCTGAACCCAACCTCGTTTCATCCAGCCATGAAAAACCTCCTGATACTTGTTACTTCCCCCTTGTTACTTGCCGCGACGTCCGTCGCGGCCGTCGGCCCCGATTACCAACGTCCTGAAGTTGTCTCGCCCCTCGCCTGGAAACAGGCCGCGCCCGCCGGCGTCCTCCCGCGCGGTGACTGGTGGAAAGCCTTCCACGATCCCGCGCTCGACGATCTCGTCGCCCGCGCGCTCACCGCCAACCAAAACCTCGCGGCTGCCGCCGCCCGCGTCGAGCAGGCGCGCGCCGCCGCCGGAATCGCCCGCGGCAGCTACCTGCCATCGGTCGGACTGAATCCTTCGGCCAATCGCGCCCGCACCTCCGAAACGACCGACAACCGGTTCCCCGTCGCCGAGAGCACGACCTACCGCGCCTCGCTCGACGCCTCGTGGGAGCTTGATCTCTTCGGCCGCGTTCGCCGCCTGAACGAAAGCGCCCGCGCCGAGGCCGCGGCCAGCGCCGCCGACTTCGGGAACGTCCGGCTCGCGCTCACCGCCGAGGTCGCCGCCAGCTGGTTTTCGCTGCGCGCCCTCGACCGCGAGACTTCGATCGTGACCGATGGCATCGCGCTGCGCCGCAAGGCGCTCGAACTGGTTTCCGCCCGCCGGGCCAACGGCGCCGCCACCGACTTCGACGTCGCCCGCGCCGAGACCGAGCTCGCCTCGACCGAGGCGGACGCCGCGGCCCTGGCGAACCGCCGCGCCGCGTTGCAGAACGCGCTGGCGGTGCTGCTCGGCGCAGACGCACCGAGCTATCAGCTGTCAGCGGTCAGCGATCAGCTCTCGGCGCCGCCCGCGATTCCCGCGGGCCTGCCGAGCGAGTTGCTTGAGCGGCGGCCGGATATCGCCGCGGCGGAGTCGGCCCTCGCCGCCGCCAATGCCCGCATCGGCGTGGCCAAGGCCGCGTTCTTTCCCGCCATCTCGCTGACCGGATCCTTCGGCGCTGCGAGCGGCGACATCGACCGCCTGGCCAACTCCGACTCGAAACTCTGGTCCATCGGGCCGAGCCTCTACCTGCCGATCTTCCAAGGCGGCCGCAACCGTGCCAACCTCGCGCGCAGCCGCGCCGCCTGGGAGGAGAACGTCGCGCTCTTCCGCCAGCGCGTGCTCGTCGCCTTTCGCGAGGTGCAGGATGCGCTCGCCGCCACGCAGCTCCTCACGGACCAGGCCGCCGCGCAGCACCGGGCGGTCGCCGCCGCCCGCCGCGCGGGCGAGCTGGCGCAGGCCCGCTACGACGCGGGCCTCGTGAACTACTTCGAGGTCATCGACGCCCAGCGCACCGTACTGGCGGCCGA
>CBFGQE010000374.1:0-3894 GCA_965650815.1 uncultured bacterium | reverse complement strand
GGCTACATCCAACGGGAAGAAGCCGAAGCTGCTCGGTTTCGACAGATGGAGGACAAACAGATTCCCGAATGGATGGACTACGAAACGGTTCCCAGTTTGCGGAAAGAAGCCCGGCAGAAGCTCGGGCAAATTCGCCCGCGCACCATCGGCCAAGCCAATCGCATCTCCGGGATCACCCCCAGTGATTTGTCGATCCTCTTGGTCTTCATGAAACGAGGCCCTGCCGAGACGGTTTCTTCGGTCGATGACCAATCGGTGTGCGCGGCGGAAGAGAACCTTGATGGCCTACCCGGCCACACGGGTTGTTGCGGGGATCTTTGAGCTTGGCCGATCACTGGTCCAGTTCGCCCACGACGGCCAGCTGATCCCATTCCGGCAGCCGGTTGGAAAGGCCCAGCTCGGCGAAATACGCTTCGTCCAGTTTGGGAGGCACGATGTCTTTGATTGGGCTTTGGCGACGATGGCTGAGGGCATTGGCCGCGTGGACGGCTGACAAGGCTGAAAATCCCTTGGAAACCATTTGCGAAGGCAAGTGGTGCAACGCCACCGCTTCCACGATACCGACGGGCAAGCCCCAGATGCCCAGCAAACAACCACCGATCTCAGCGTGGGTTGCGCCAAAGACCTCGCGCTCGGCTTCCCAGAGTTCGATCTTCTTTTGGCGGGCGAGATCCACCGTCCGCATGTATTCCTCTGGCAGATTGGCAACTAGGGCGAGTTTGCCCGAGTCGTGCAGCATTCCTGCGGTAAAGGCTTGGGAAGCAATGTCCTCTGAAGCTCCCTCCGCTTGGGCCAGAACTTGAGCCGTGCGCGCTACTCGGATGGAATGTTCCCACAAAGAGCCGACCGAAAGAGATTTGGCGTTGATCCGATCAAAATAGGAAAAGGTGTGCGCCAAAAGGATGACCGACTTGGTCGTCTCCATGCCGAGATACATAACGGCCTCGATCGGGCTGGAAACTTGGAGCTGAAGCCCGAAGACCGCCGAGTTGACCAACTGCAAGAGCTTGGCTGTCATGGCGGGGTCTTTTTCAATCAATTCGCCGATGGTTTCGAGGTTCGCTTCGGGTGATTGAAGTGCTTCCACCACTTTGAAATACACTTGTGGCGGGCTCGGCAAACGACGGAGTTGGGTGATGACTTTGTGCGTGGCGTCGCTGGGCAACCAAGTGTCCAGTTGGAAGGCTCGGCTAAGAACATTAACGATAACTTCAGCATCGCAGGGGGTGACGATATACTGATGCGCGGTGCCAACACATTTCATCACCGCTTGATGGTCCGCCAAGTCAGCCCGGATGAAGCGGAGGGTGGAGGGATAGCGATGTAGCACCTCGCCAAGGAGTTGTGCGCCGGACATTCCGGTCATCTGCATGTCCGCGACTATAGCCCGGAATGGGAGCTGTTCCATTTGGGAAAGCGCTTCCGGTCCCGAGCGGGCGAACGACATGTGGAAACCGCTGCGAGAGGTGGCGAAGAGCCGGTTCAATTCATCCCAGACGGAAGTGTCGCTTCCGACAAAAAGCACTCGATCATTCATGGTAAAAGTCCCGGTTCTAAGCCCAAATGTTTCTTGCGGCGGTGTCCGGCGCATCCGGACTCCAGCCCAAAGATTTCAGCGATCTGGCGCAGGCGTCCTGCACCCATTCATCGGCATCGTCCAGTGAACGGACAAGCGCCTGGATGGAGCGTTGGTCGCCCACGCGGCCCAAGGCTTCGGCCGAGGCCAGACGCAGATCCCGGTCCACATCGCACAATCCGCACACCAGCGCTTCCAAGGCCGCTTGCTGGCGGTAATTCACCGGATTGCTGAATCCGCCCAGCCGAGGCTGGAAGGCGGGCATGGCGCTGACCCGCTGGAGCACGTCGGCGGCGGATTGGCGGACCCAATACTCGCGGTCCTTCAGCGCCACTTTGAGCTGGGGGATGGCTTTCCGGGCCCCGGGAGACTTGTCCCACTCGGGATCGATCCGGGCAAGGGCCGCAGAGGCCGCTTGGCGCACGGCGGTTTGCGCGTCGCAGAGCGCCACCACGAGGCGTTCGATGGCCTTCGGGTCGCGGAGTTCCCCCAAGGCCTTGGCTGCGGATTCGCGGACGTCATGGTCGGAATCGCGGAGCCGGGCTCCCAGCGGCTCGGTCGCGCGGGCGTCGCGGATGCGGGCCAGGGCTTCGACGGCGGACTTGCGCACGTCCCATCGGTCATCTTCCAGAACGGCGGTCAAATGCGGCACGGCATTGAGATCGCCGCCCCGGCCCAAGGCGCTCACGGCCACGACGCGCACATGCGCGTCGGTGTCGGCCAAAGACG
This sequence comes from uncultured bacterium, assembly GCA_965650815.1. Taxonomy (GTDB): domain Bacteria; phylum Verrucomicrobiota; class Verrucomicrobiia; order Limisphaerales; family CANJSG01; genus CANJSG01. The sequence continues at coordinate 1,589 of CBFGQE010000374.1, read as the reverse complement.
ATACCAAGGCCTCCGTGGCCTGAGATTCGCGGAATTCCCCCAAAGCCTCCACCGCCAGCACGCGCACGGCGGGATCGGGGTCCTTCAACGCGACCATGAGCGACTTCAGGATTCGCACGTCCGCGATCAGCCCCAGCGCCTGGACGATCTTGCGCCGGTCGGTTCGGGTTTCATCCCGCAGAGCGTTGGTCATGGCGTCCAGGGCGGTGGCTCCGTAGCGGGCCGCCGCCTGGAAATCGCCCAGCGCGATCAGGAGGGAGATCGATTCGGCATCCCCTCCCGGAGTCCAGCCGCAGGCCTGGAGGGTGCGGGCCGCGAGCCAGCGCACATCGTGTTGCGGATGGTTCAGGAGCTTCGGCAGCAGCGCAGCGGATTGTGGGTGTCGCCAGCTCATCAGCACGGCTCCGGCGGCCTCGCGCGCCTCGGGGTTCGTGCCCAGCAGCAGATCGACCACCGGCTCCAGCGTCGGCGGATCGCCGGCGGCCACGAGGGTCTGGATGGCGGTTTTGCGCACGGCGGCCTCGGGGTCCGCCAGCATGCGGACCAGATGCGGATACGATTCCTCAATGGACCAAGAAGCCATCTTCTGGATGGCTTCGATTCGCAGTTGCGGCCCCTTCGACTTGAGCTGTTGAACTATCCACCAGTGCAGCGCCACACAGCATTTTCGGCACGCCGCCATTCCTCCTTAATGCCCCGTCAACTGAGGCCCTAAAAGGCCACATGCGCCTCCGCGCCGCGACTCACTAGTGTTTGCGCAGAAGCACCCTCCCGAATACGCAAAGTCTCATGGCTGTGCCGTCTCCACGGGTGCTACTGTTCAAACGACCCTAACCTCATTATGAAACCTCTCGTCACGCATTTGTGGCGCGTGGCTGCCGTGGCCGCCCTATCCTGGGTGCCACTGAGCCATGCGGAACTCGTCCACCGATACTCGTTCACCGGAAACGCCAATGACTCCGTCGGCACCGCGCACGGCGCCGCCAAGCAGACCAGCACCGGCGGAACGCCGAACGGGGCGGCGGTGGATTTCGCCAGCGCGCCCGGGACGGCCATCCTGGACGGTGTTGGCTCCTATATCGACCTCCCCAACGGCATCATTTCCGCCCACACCAACCTCACCATCGAGATGTGGTTCAACTGGAACTTCTCGGGTGGCAACTGGCAGCGGGTCTTCGATTTTGGCGTGGCCTCCGCCGGTGAAGACACCGACGGCTCCGTGGCGCTCGGCAACGGCGTGGACTATCTATTCTTTGCACCGGCGGCTGGTGGCACCGGGGCCACTCCGCGTTTTGCCGCGCGAGACGGGGATTCGGGCACCACGGAGCGCCCTGTCCTTCAGTCAGGAGAATTTTTGGCGGTGGGCGACAACCATGTGGTCGTCGTCTATTCAACCAACGTCGCCCGAGTCTTCATCAATGGTGTCCAGACGGCGATCGGGGCGACGGAGATCCCGCTCTCCGCGATCAACGACGTGAATAACTTCTTGGGCCGCTCGCAGTATGGTGGCGACGCGTTGTTCCAAGGATCGTTCAACGAGTTTCGTATCCACAATCATGCGCTGACCGCCCCGGCGGTCGCGGCCAGCT
>CBFGQE010000373.1:0-3900 GCA_965650815.1 uncultured bacterium | reverse complement strand
GCGCTGCCGTCGATGGAGTGGCATTTCGTGCAACTCAGGCGCTGGTCTTCCGCGAAGAGCTTTGCTCCGCGAGAGGCGTCGCCCGCGCGGGTCAGGGCGTGGCTCCGGTAGACATCGAGGCTGGGTGGTTTGGGGGATTGTGCGTGGAGCGGCCAGAGCGCGGCGAGAGCGAGGAAGGTGGTGGCCAGAGCCGCCCCGATCGGGCCGGAGGAAAGCTTTGGAGTCGCGCACTGGATCATCGGGTTGCTCCGGCGAGTGTCTTCGATTCTCCGGGGGAGCCAACCTCATTTTCCGAGGCCGGGAGAGCCGCCAAATCGGCCTTGCTCCCGGGACCGGGCCGAACGGGCAGTGGCGGACCACGGCTCCGCGCCGTTTGACCTCACGGTCGGTTTTCCCGCAAGCTGACGCGACATGGGCAACACGTTCGGTCAGTTGTTTCGCATCACCACCTGGGGCGAGAGCCACGGGGGCGGCGTCGGCGTCGTCATCGACGGCTGCCCGCCGCGCATCGAGTTGACCGAGGCCGACATCCAGCCCGATCTCGACCGCCGCCGCCCGGGCCAGTCGAAGATCGTCACTCCTCGCAAAGAAGCCGACGCCGTCCAGATCCTCAGCGGCACGGTCGACGGCCAGACGCTGGGCACGCCGATTTCCATGTGGGTGAAGAACGAGGACCAGCGCTCGGAGGCCTACAACGAGATGGCCACGAAGTTCCGCCCCAGCCACGCCGACTACACCTACACGGCGAAATACGGCATCCGTGCCTGGGCCGGCGGCGGTCGCACCAGCGCCCGCGAGACCATTGGTCGCGTGGCGGCAGGCGCGGTGGCGAAGAAGATCTTGAAGCAGCAGTTCGGCGTCGAAGTCCTCGCCGCCGTGACGCAGGTCCAGAACATCGTCGCGGAGGTCGATCCCGAGACCTTCACCCTGGCCGAAGTGGAATCGAACATCGTCCGCTGTCCGAATCCGGCCGTGGCCGAGAAGATGATCGAATTGATCGAGCAACGGCGCGGCGAAGGCGACAGCGTGGGCGGCGTGGTGCTGGGTGTGGCGCGCGGCGTTCCGGCCGGTTGGGGCGAACCGGTCTTTGATCGCCTCGAAGCGGATCTGGGCAAGGCCATGCTCAGTCTGCCGGCGACGAAGGGATTTGAGATCGGCTCGGGCTTCGGCGGCATCGCGCTGACCGGGCTCCAGCACAACGACGCCTTCTACATGGAAGGCAACCGTGTGCGCACCCGCACCAACCGTTCCGGCGGCGTGCAGGGCGGCATCTCCAACGGGGAAACCATCCACTTCCGCGTCGCCTTCAAGCCCGTGGCCACCGTGATGCACGAGCAGGAAACGATCGACGCCCAGCACCAGCCCACGACCTTGAAAGGCCGGGGTCGCCACGATCCGTGCGTGCTCCCGCGCGCCGTGCCGATGGTGGAGGCGATGACCGCCTTGGTCCTGCTGGACCATGCGCTGCGGCAGCGGGCGCAGTGCGGATAAAGGCGTCTTTACAGAATTGGGTGGAAATTGCAGTGGGCGGGCCTAGCCTCGCGCCCTACCAATGAGGCCCATGAAAAATACCCGAGGGGGTTCCGTTCTGACCCGAGTTTCCACCGCCACCGCCGCGCTCGCCGTCGCCTTGACGGTCGGCTGCGGAAAGAAGGAGGGCTCTTCCGAGTCTTCATCCACACCCCAGGCTCCGGCCAAGCCGTCCGCCATCGTCTCGGCTGAAAAGACGAGCTTCAACGAGGTGGCCGCGCGGCTCGACGCCGGGGGCAGCCTTTACGGCTACCTGGGCACGGCCCAATGGCTGGAGGGCTTGTCGGCCAAGGTCGATGGAGCCCAGCGAAGCCTGCTCCAGTCGGGCCTGGTGCCGCCGGGGGACCGGCCGCAGGTGGAGACGGCGTTCAAGGCGTTCAGCGGCGCGTTGAGCCGCAGCGGGCTGGAGGGGATCACGGGCGTGGGCGTCAGCGGCATAGCGCTGGAGCCGGGCTTCTACCAGACCAAGATCTTCGTGCATCGCGCAGCGGGCGCGGAGGACGGCTACCTGTGGTCGTTGACGGGCGGCAAGGCTCGGCCCTTGACCGAGTTGGACTGGATGCCGGCGGAGACGGCGCTGGCGTTCTTCGGCGACTTCGATCTGGGCGGCGCGTGGGCGGCCCTGCAAAAGGAGCTGACCGCTCTGGGCATTCCGGAGGCGATGGAGGGGCTGAAGGAGCTGGAGACCCAGGTCGAGATGGGCACGGGCAAGAAGCTCCAGGAACTGATCGGTTCGCTGGGCGGACAGCAGGGCCTGCTGCTCACGCTGGACCCGGCGCGCAAGGTGAGCCTGCCGTTGCCGGACATGGACGCGCCGGTGGAGTTCCCCGAACCCGGGCTGCTCCTGGCCGTGGCGGTGAAGGACGACACGCTGTTCGACCTGATCGACCAGGCGTTGAAGGAAATGCCGAACGTGGCGACGGCCGACGAAAGCGGCCTGCGGATGCGCTCGATGGTCGTGCCCGCGCCGATCCCGATGAAGCTCCAGCCCACCGTGGCGCGCTGGGAGAACCTGATCCTGATCGGCACCAGCGAGGATCTGATCCGGAAGGTCGTGGCGGTGAAGGGCGGCAACACGCCGGGGCTCAAGGCGGACCCGGAATTCCAGCGCGTCTCCAAGGGGCTGGCGCTGGAGGGCAACCAGTTTTCCTACGTGTCCAAGAGTTTCGGCCAGGTGGTCGTGGACATCCAGACCAAGGTCATGGCCGCGCAGCAGGAGAAGGATCCGCAGGCCAAGGCGGTGATGGACCTGATGAAGTCGGTCTTCGGCGAGCAGAAGGTGTCGGCCGCCTTCGCGGTCGGCGGCCTGGTCCCGGACGGCTGGCTGATGACCGCGCGGGGCGAGCAGAATCCGACGTTGATGGCGGGCGCGCCGGTGGTCGGAGGAACGGCAATCATGGCGGGAATGCTCCTGCCCGCATTGGCCCAGGCCAAGAACCGCGCCCAAACCGTTTCCTGCGCGAACAACCTCAAGCAGGTCTGCCTCGCTGCCCGGCTCTACGCGGACGAGCACAACAACCGGCTGCCTTCCGGCCTGGACGAATACGAGCAGTATCTCGCCGGAGCCGAGGTGTTGGTCTGTCCCTCGCAGGACAGATCGGGCGGTCCGACCTACAAGCTCGCGAAGCGCGGCGGCGTCATCTCCGAGCAGACCGCCAGCACCACGGTGTTGATCGAGTGCCCGGTCCACGGCAACAAGGGCTTCGTGGACGGCCACGTGGAGCAGGGGAACAAGCGCTGAGCGCCGGCTCCGGTCCGGCGGGCTGAACGAAAGGCATCCCTTCGCGGGGATGCCTTTTCCGTTGTTGTGGGACGGATCGGCTATGGCCCGGTGGCGAGCGGCCACACGCGCGGCACCAGCACCATCGCGAGGATGAAGAGCAGCACGGTCAACGGCCCGCCCACGCGGATGAAGTCCATGAAACGGTAACGGCCGGGGCCATAGACCATCAGGCAGGCGGGTTCGAGCGGGGTCAGGTAGGAGCAGCTCGCCGCCACGGCGATCATCATCACGAAGGGACGCGGGCTCAGGTCCAGCAGTTGGGCCGACTGGATGGCGATGGGAACGATGACGGCGGCGGCGGCCTGGTTCGACATCGGCTGGGTGAGCAGAACGGTCAGGACGAAGAAGCCGCCCAGCAGCCACAGCGGGGAATGGCCCTGGGCGAAGCCGATGATGCCGTTCGCCAGATATTCGGCGGTGCCTGTCTTGGCCATCGCTTCGCCGAGCCCGAGCATGGAGGAGATCAGGATGACCACGCGCCAATCCACCTCGCGGTAGGCGTCCGACGGGGCGACGCAGCGGGTGGCGAAGACGAGGAACGCCCCGAGCAGCGCCGCGACGGGCAGGGGCAGGAGATTCACCGAGGC
>CBFGQE010000372.1:0-3911 GCA_965650815.1 uncultured bacterium | reverse complement strand
GGCAGGACGCCACCCTCTGGGCCACGGAACCCGCCCTCGCCACCGCCCTCGCCCGCAAGGTCCGCCGCGCCTCCGGCCTCGCCGCCCGCCTCGCGTAGTCGGAACGATGCAGCTCAAAAAGGTAGGGCGAAGGCTCCCGCCGAGCCGCCGGAGGACGCCCTGCAAGAGAGAATGCCACACTGGCGACTCCGGGGAGGTGGAACGTTCCGGAGTCGCCAGTGCGGCTTTGATGGCAACGCAGTTCGCCCCAAGGCGGCTCGGCCGGAGCCTTCGCCCTACCTTTGCGGCCTGGCCGCGACTTTTTGATGCGTCAGCCCCGGACTCATGGATTGCCTGACAGGGACGAAAGTGGTTCGGTCCGACTATTCCCACGCATCGGACGACTCGGATTCCTACCCGCACCGGAGGTCCCATGAAGAACGGTCCCCAGAGAACCAGCCCAGCCAACGGCTTCACCCTGATCGAGCTGCTGGTGGTCATCGCCATCATTGCGATCCTGGCGGCGTTGCTCCTGCCCGCGTTGTCGAAGGCCAAGGCCAGCGCGCAATCCACCCAGTGCAAGAACAACCTCCGGCAGCAGGGTTTGGCCATGCAGCTCTACGTGAACGATCACCAATACTTCCCGGCGATGGCCCACAAACCAGCCAACAACGCGAAGAACTGTCTCTATTGGTTCGACTCCCTCGCGCCGTATGTTGGGAACGCGGCCTGGGACCAAGGAGTCTTCAAATGCCCGAGCTACAAGGGAAAATTCTTCGACGGAACCGACAAGTATAACAGCCAAGGCTCCGGCATCGCCATTGCGGGTGGGGCCTACGCCTACACGACCGCAAACGCACCCGGTCAACGTGCACAGGGTCTTGGCGGCCTGTTTTCGCCCAGTGGCTCAGGCAAATGGGTCAAGGACACCGAGGTGGTGGCGCCGGCGGACATGTATGCGCTGGGCGACGCGGAGATCCACAGGTGGGAAGGTTCAGGCGAGATCATAGGGGTGTTCCACTACAGCAGCGGAAGAGGGCAAAGCGGCGCGCTTTTTGGTCCTTTGCTGCCTCTTTCGCACTCTCCCGACCGCTTTAACATGCTGTTCGTGGACCAGCACGTTGAGACCGTTCGCACCAACGAGTTCTACAGCCCGGCCCCGGAGCATCGGCGACGGTGGCACATCGACAACAAGCCATGAGCACACGCCACGGAATCTTCCGCCGTTCCGACGGCTTCACCCTGATCGAGCTGCTGGTGGTCATCGCCATCATCGCGATCCTGGCGGCGTTGCTCCTGCCCGCGTTGGGACGGGCCAAAGCTCAGGCGCAATTGACCAAGTGCAAAAGCAATCTCCGACAGATGGGGCTGGGGTTGTCCATGTATGTCGGGGACCATCGCTTCTTCCCGCCGGGAAGCGGTCCGACTACCTCTGTTCCTTTTACAAGCGATTATCCGGCTTGGCCCCACTATTTGCGGCCTTACGTGCCCAACGCATGGCTGGAGGGTGTTTACGATTGCCCGGGCTTTCTCTTTGATCGGTCCAAGCTACCCGTCGGGTATCCCGAAAGGGCCTTGGAACTGGCTGGTCAGGGGGACTATGCCTACAACGAGTTCGGGCTTGCGATATTTCCGAATCCCAAACCGGCGGGGTTCCCTGAACGAGTGCGATGGGGTCTTGGAGGATGGTTTTCGGTCCAAGTCTCTGAAGCGGACATCAAGGCTCCCAGTGACATGCTCGCGCTGGGGGACATCTTTTGTCTCCCGGAGTGGGACAAGCAGTCTTCCCTGACCAAGGCCTACGGCATCACTTTTGAAACCGACGCGGCGACTCGCCAGAAGGCCTTGGACTCCGCCCGCCAGCGCCACACGGGCCGCTACAATTTGAGTTTCGTGGATGGCCACATTGAAGCCCTGAAGCCCAGCCGGCTCTATAGCCGACAAGACGAGGATCTGCGTCGGTTCAACAGCGACAACCAGGCGCACACGGGCAAAGCGGGAATCATCAGTTGGCCGGTCATCAAGGACTGAGCCGAGGCCAGCCGCCGGTTTGACCGGCGCCAGGACTCGCACCACGCGTTGGCTGATCCCGGGAGGAACTTGCGGTGCCACTTCGGGGCGGGCTGGCCACGACCCGGGCTCCGGCATTTGCGGAGGATGTCCTCCCATGCCAGAGGCTTGCCGTGTCCGCCTCCCGCTGGCACAGACCCTGTCGCGTGAATCCTGATCCATCGAACTCCGCCCGCATCCTCGTGGCCGACGACCAGCCGGATGTCCGCGAGGCGCTGCGTCTCTTGATCAAGGGCGAGGGCCATTCCTGCGATCTCTTCTCCTCGCCCCAGGCCGCGCTCCAGGCCTTGGGCGAGGCGGAGTTCGACCTCGCGCTGATCGACCTCAACTACGCGCGCGACACGACGTCGGGCCAGGAAGGGCTCGATCTCCTCGCCCGCATCCAGGCGCTTGATCCCGCCTTGCCGGTCGTGGTCATGACCGCCTGGGGCACGGTGGAACTGGCGGTCGAGGCCATGCGCCGGGGCGCGCGCGACTTCGTGCAGAAGCCCTGGGAGAACGACCGCCTCGCCGCCATCATCCGCAACCAGATCGCGCTCGGCCGCGCGCTCCGCCAGCAGCACAAACTGGAGGCCGAAAACTCCCTGCTGCGTGGATCGGGCCCCAAGGCCATCGCCGAATCCGCCGCCATGCGGCCGGTGCTGGAGATCATTTCCCGGGTCGGTCCGTCCGACGCGAACGTGCTGATCCTCGGCGAAAACGGTTCCGGCAAGGGCCTCGCCGCCCGGATGCTCCACGCCGCGTCGAACCGCGCGGGCAAGCCCTTCGTGGCGGTCAACATGGGCGGCTTCTCCGAAGGCGTCTTCGAGAGCGAGCTGTTCGGCCATGTGAAGGGCGCCTTCACCGACGCCAAGGCCGACCGCGTGGGCCGCTTCGAACTGGCCGATGGCGGCACGCTCTTCCTCGACGAGATCGCGAATCTCACCGCCAACCAACAGACGCGGCTGCTCCGCGTGCTGGAGACGGGCGAGTTTGAGCGCGTCGGTTCTTCCCGCACCCGGAAGGCGAACGTCCGCATCCTCGCCGCCACCAACGCCGACGTGCGGGCGGAGGTCGCGGCCGGGCGTTTCCGGCAGGATCTGCTCTTCCGCCTGAACACCATCGAGCTCCAGCTCCCGCCATTGCGCGAGCGGCCCGAGGACATTCCCCTGCTCGCCCGGCATTTCCTCGGGGAACACGCGCGACGCTATCGGAAGACGCTGGAAGGATTCGATGCCGCCGCCGATCAAGCCCTGCTCCGCCATCCCTGGCCGGGCAACGTCCGCGAGCTGGACCATGTCGTCGAACGCGCCGTGCTGATGGCGAAGGGACCGCACATCGTCGCCGCCGATCTCGGCCTGCGCGGCGCCGCCGTTGAAACCGCCACCAAGCTGGAGGACATGAGCCTGGACGAAGTGGAGGCCCTCTTGATCCGCAAGACCCTCGCCCGCTGCGATGGCAACGCCCAGCGCGCCGCCGAAGCCCTCGGCCTCAGCCGCAGCGCGTTCTACCGTCGGCTGGAGAAGCACAAGATCTGACCCGGAGCGACGAACGGGAGTTCGCCGCCATCTGACTGGTTGCCTCGTGGTTCGACCAGCTCGTGGGAACCCACCCCTGACCCCTCCAAGGAGGGGATAGGGCAGAACACCATCCTGCCACCGGACCCGGTTCCACAGTTCCCCTCCTTGGAGGGGTCAGGGGTAGGTTCGTCCGAAGAACAGCGGGGCTTCCCTCCAAATCTGTGTTCATCCGTGTCCATCTGTGGTTAAAGCCCTCCCCGTCTTGAAACCCCTGCGCCACGAAACCCGAATCCACCTGCTCACGCTGGCCTCCGGCGCGCCGGCGGTGGCGGTGGCGACGGCGCTGTTGTGGTCGGCGGATGT
>CBFGQE010000371.1:0-3911 GCA_965650815.1 uncultured bacterium | reverse complement strand
TGTGGTAGGTCACGAGCGTGGGTTTCCGCAGCAGCACGGCGGGCCAGAAGGTGGCGAGGCTGATGTTGCTCTGGAGATACACGTCGCACCAGCGGAGCTGCTGGAAGAGCGTCTTGCGGGAAGGCTGGCGGAAGACGCGGAAGGGTTGTCCCTGCGGTTCGCTTTCAGCGGGCGTGGTGGTCAACACGCGGACCTCGTGGTCTAGGCGGCAGAACTCCTCCGCGAGGACGCCGCTGACCTGCTCGATGCCGCCGACGCTGGGCGCGAAGAAATGCGAGGAGAGGAGAATCCTCATGCGCCGGGAGCCTTCTTCCGCATGGCCAACACTTCCTTCGGTGGTCCGCCGCCGTAACCGGCGAAGTAGTCCTTGATGCCTTTCATCCGGCCGGCGGGCGAGGAGAGGGAATCGATGGACGCGCCGCGCAGCTTCTCGCGCAGCGTCGCGATCAACACCACGGCCAAGCGCCCGAGCATCCCGAAGACGCCGCCGAAGGTGCGGGCGAGCAGCAGCGAGTTGCGCGTCCAGAGATAGGCGATGACCGCGCTGCCGGACCAGGAGCCGGGATTGACGAGGATCGCGCCCCAGACGAGGCCGACTTTCCAACCACGCTTCCGGGCGCGGATGCCGATCTCCGTCTCGTCGCCGTAGGCGAAATAGCGTTCGTCGTAGAGCCCGATTTCCTTCAGGCACTGGCGGCGGAAGATGGCGAGCGTGCCGTGGCAGAACTCCACTTCCTCGTGCGTGCCCGGTTTGCGTTCCGCGCAGGGCAACAGTCGCGCGCCGCGCAGCACGGTGTAGTTCGGCAGCTCGGGCTTGCCGTATTCGGGGCAGACCATGCCCCAGCGCGGATGCGCGTCCATCGCGGCGACGAGCTGCTTCAGGCAATCGCCCTGCGGCAAGGCGTCGTGGGCGCTGACGAGGAAGTATTCGGACATTTCCTGCTCCAGCCAACGGCGGGCGACGACGTTGTGGGCCGGGCCCCAGCCGACGTTCTTCTCCAGCAGCACGAGATCGACGTCGGCGGGCAGCGCGGCGCGGAGCTTGGCGAGGTTTTCCGGCTTGGAGGCGTTGTCCACGACGGTGACCTGCATCGCCACGCCCTGGCCGCGCAGCGAGCCGATGGTGGCGAGGCACTCGTCGGGACGGTTCCAGTGGAGGATGGAAACTCTCATGAGAACAAAGAGGTGGAGCGCAGAAGCGCCTGGGCCTTGCCCGCGACGATGGGCCAGGTGGCGGTGGCGTCGTGCCACGCTCTGCCGGCGTTGGCGATGGCGGCCAAACCGTCGTTGCGCGCGAGATCGACGATGCGGGCTGCTGATGCCGGAGATCCGTCACAGGCGAGCAGCTCGCGGCCGTCGGCCAAGGGTTCGGCGTGTTTCGTCTCGGGCAAAACGGGCACGCAGCAGTTGGCCAATGCGGCCATCAGTGCGCCGGATTTGCAGAGGAACATCGACGGGTAATACGAGAGGAAGAGATCGGAGCCGGCTAGCAGCTCGGCTCCTCGCTGGGGCGTCACGTCCTTCTCCGCCGCGACGAAACCTTCGGGCAAGAACGTGCGGGCAAAGCGGACATCCTCGCTCGGCGTAGATCCGCCCGTCGCGCCTTTGCCGACCACACGGAGTCCCTTCAGCAAACCACCTGCATGCAACGCACGCAGCAGGGGCGCGTGGGTTTCGAGCCCTTTGAGTCGCGACGCGGCCTGGCCGAAGGCGATCACGGTGACGGGGCTGCCCGGAGCTTTGGTGGGCGCGGGCACGATCTGCGGGAGGTTGCTCGGGATGGGCTGGAAGGTGGTCTTGCCGGGCGCGATGGCCTCCAGCATACGGAACATCACCGGCACGCTGGTCATGGCGGCGTCGCAGAGCCGGTGCAGTTCCCGCACGAGTTGGCGTTGGAAAAGGCTGAAATAAAACTCGGACTTCCACGGCGGTCCCGAGGCCCAGAGCTCGTGGAAGACCACGACCAGCCGCCGCCGCGAGTTGGCCCGCTTCCAGGCCTTCAACGCGCGGTTGATCCAGAAGGGCACGCCCCGGTGATGGTAGCCGTAGCAGACGTAGTGCAGGACGACGGTTTCGGCCAAACCGAGTTTCTCCAGCAGCTCCGCAGCATCGCGGCGCGACAAGGCCGCAACATCGCCGGAGCTTCCTGCGGAGCGCCACGACGGATCGCCGACGAGGATGCGGGCCGGAATGCCGTGGAGCCGCTCCAGATGGTCCACGAGCAGACGGCAGTAGTCGCCGAGGCCGTCGATCTGCGGCGGGAAACGCGGGACGATGTGGGTGGCGGGCGTCACGAAGAGAGGCGGAGCTTGCGGGCGAGCTTCTTGAAGACCGTGCCTTGGCGCAGGTTCTTCCAGAACTTCTGGTGCGGGGCCAAACCGTAGGGCGCGTAGAAACTGCCGCTGCGCCAGAGCTTGGCGTAGTCGGGCTTCTCCTTGGGTTGCTGGCGGGCGAGTTCGGCCAAGCGGTCGAAGAAGAGCGGGATGCGGACTTCGGGCGCGAACCACTGGTCCCAGGCTTCGCGGGCGAGGCGGCCCATCTCGGCGGAACGTTTTTCCAGCGGGCGCAGAATCTCCGGCATCCGCGCGGCGTCGCGTTCGGCCACGCGCACGGAGAAGGTGTCCCAAGCCGGGCCCGTGGGCGGCACCCACGCATCGGAAAGGATCACGGGCACGCGCCCCAGCACCATCGTTTCAAAGAGGCGATGCGAGGCGCAGCCCAGTCCGCGCGGGCAGAGGACGAAGCGGCTTTCCAGAATCTCGTCCACGAAGGCGCTCTTCAGCGCGGGCGTCAGGTTGTAGAAGAACTGCTTGTCGAGTTCGGTCAGGCGGCTGAACGCGGTCCACTCCGCTTTGTGGTCGAGGATGGTTCCGCGCACCTTGGCCGAACGGCTGCCGCGGAAGGAGAAGAGCAGCTTCGGCTGCACCGAGTCGCGACGCGGGGCGGCTTCTTCGACGAGCGGGTTGGGCAGGCCGAGGATGTAGTTCCAGCTGGCGAACCGGCCGCTGTGGGCGTGTTCCTGCGGCAGGCTGGAGTAGATGCCGGGCAGGTAGCCCATGAAGAAGTCGGCGTAGTTGTAGGCGAAACACTTCTCCGGAAAACGACGGACGAAGTCCTCGCGCAACAACAGCTCGGCGTAGGGGCGGTCGCGGAAGCAGTTCGGTTCGAGGTAAAGGATGAGATCGGCGGCGGCCGGATCGTCCGTCAGCTCGTGGCCGCGCCGGTCGCGGCTGGCGAGGAAGAGGTCGCGGATCGAAGCGACAAATGCCGGACCTTCCCAGGCGTGGACGTTCGCGACCGGCGGGTGTGTCAGGAGGATCTTCATGGGCGTTGGGCCTCGATCAACCGGCGGTAGAGCGCCACGCGTTCGTCATAGACCCGGTCGGAAAACAGCGCCTGCACATCGGCTCTTGCCTGCGCTCCGAGCTTTTCCAATCCGTCACGGTGCGATGCCGCGTGGCGGAAGGCGGCCGCAAGTTCGTCCGCGCGGTCGATGCCCACGAGGTAGCCGTTCAAGCCGTCGCGGACGAGCCCTTCGGCGACGCCCGCGTTGGTGCAGACCGGCGGGCAGCCGCAGAGCATCGCCTCGGTCAGGGACTTGCCGAAGCCTTCGTAGCGCGAGGGAAAGGCGAAGACGTGGTGCTTCGCGTAGAGGTCGGGCAGGGCCTTGTTCGGCAGCGATTCGATGACGTGGACGCGCGAGCGCCAAGCGGCCGGAATCTCCGCATGAATGGCGGCCTGGGACACCCGCGTGCCCGCGAGGGTCAGCTTGAAGTCCACGCCCTCCGCGTGGAGTTGATCGAGCGCGCGGACCAGTTCGACCTTGCCCTTGCGTTCGTTCCACGAGGCGACCCAGAGGATGGAGAACTCGGCCGGCAACGCGCACTTCGGCGGCGTGTAGAAGTGCGCCG
>CBFGQE010000370.1:0-3919 GCA_965650815.1 uncultured bacterium | reverse complement strand
GCTGCAACCCCGCCGGAGGCCAACAAAACCAGGCCATCGGCCGCACCAAGGGCGGGCTCAACACGAAGCTCACCGCGTTGGTGGACAGCCGTGGCCAGGCCGTGCAACTGCACCTGGCCCCGGGACAACGGGCCGACATCCGCGCGGCCGAAGGCCTCTGCCCGCTGCAAGGCGTGCGCGTGGTGGCCGACAAGGGCTACGACAGCGACGGGTTCCGCCAGCGGCTGAGCGACGCGGGAAACACCCACTGCATCCCGCCCCGAATGGGTCGGAGGTCTCCGGCCCGCTTCCATCGGGGCCACTACCGGCAACGCCATCGGGTGGAGAACTTCTTCCAGCGCCTCAAACGCTTCCGTTCCGTCGCCTCTCGCTTCGACAAGATCGACCGCCACTTCCTCGCCTCCATCTCCCTCGCCGCCATCCTCGACTGGCTCAATTACAAGGTTTGAAGACACTCCCTAGTGCCCATTGGTCTGGCTTCCATGTTCTTGGTTTGGGCACCAAAAGAGCGGCCGTTCAGTTGGCCTGCCCCCGAAAGTTGATCCAGGAGCTATGAGAGTTTGGGTTGGGTTTCGGGGTTTCTGTTTCGGGTGATTGGGGCGTCGGGTTCGGCGCAGCCTTGCGGCTGACGGAGCGGAGCGGAGGCGGCCGCAAGGCTGCGCTGCGCGAACTCCGCCGGGGTCTGTCCGTCCAGGGACGAGTGGGGCCGGGCGTGGTTGTGCCACCGGCGGTGGTCTCTGCCGAGGACTTTCGCCTCCAGCAGCGTGGCGAAGGCTTCCCGGTTCAGGAACTCGTCCCGGAAGCGGCTGTTGAAGCTTTCGCTGTAGGCGTTCTGCCACGGACTGCCGGGCTGGATATAGAGGGTCTGGAACCCTCTCCGGGCGATCCAGTCCCGCAGCGCCACCGCCACGAACTCGGGGCCGTTGTCGCTGCGGATGTATTCCGGCACCCTTCCGCGTGCGGCCACGGCTTGGTCCAGGATGCGGATCACGTCCTTGGCTTCCATGGTCCGTTCGACTTCGAGCGCCACGAGTTCGCGGCTGAACTCGTCGCAGATCGGCAGCCACTTGAGCCGCCGGCCGTCCTCGGTCTGGTCGAAGACGAAGTCGTAGCTCCAGACGTGGTCGACCCGGTCGGCTTTGAGCCGTTGGGTGCCGGCCTCGCTGGTGCCGAGGCGTTGTCGTTTGCGCTGCCGGCGCGGGACTTTGAGCCCTTCCTGCCGCCACAATCGGAGCACGCGCTTGGGGTTGATCTGCCGCCCGCCGCGCCGCAGCAGCGCGGTGGCCATGCGGTGGCTGGCCCGGGGATGTTCGGCGGAGATCCGGCGCAGCTCATCGGCCAGTTCCGTGTCCTCGGCCCGGCCGCGTCGCGGGTGGCGTTGGGTGGACCTGGGCTGGCCCAGGGCGCGGCAGGCCCGGCGTTCGCTGACTTCCACCTTCTGCCGCGCGTGCTGCACGGCTTGGCGGCGGCGTTCCGGGCCTGCCATTTTCCCTCCGCCACCTCTTTCAGGATCGACAGGTCCAGCGCCTGGTTGGCCACGAGCCTCTTCAACTGCGCGTTCTCCTTTTCCAGCGCCTTGAGCCGTTTGACCGTCTCTTCCTTGGCTCCGCCGTATTCCTCCTTCCACCGGTGGTAGGTCGGCACGCTCACTTCCAGCTTCTTGCACACGGCCTCCACGCCCTGGCCTCCGGCCAAGAGCGTCGCCGCCTCCCTCAGCTTCTGGATGATCTCTTCCGGCCTGTGTCGCTTTCGTTTCATGCTTCGAGTCTCTCGGGCGCTTCCGCGCCGACGACTCTCATACCAACCGGCTCAACTTCCGGGGAGCACGCCACAGTCAGCGAACTCGGGCTCAGCAGGTTCTGGAAATTCAGGGGGAGATGGCATGAATTGCCGCCGTCCGTCGCGGTGTAGAATCAAGATTCCCGCCCGTTCGTCGTCAGGCCAAATGAAGTGGATGATCAGGGCGGCTTTCCGCTTGATGATGCCCAATGAGCCCTTTTGCAATGCGATGCCGGCGCTGCGGAGTTTCGAGGAAAGGATTCGAGAAGTAGGATAAGGGACGCCAGTGGCACAGGTCGGATCAGGTGTCATCCGAACCTCCCAGATTCCGTGCGTCTCCCACTTTTCGATGCGTCGAACTTGCCAGCTGGTTTCATCGAGGCTCGCGGCTATCAACTCGTAGCTTACGGGATCTCTAAGATCCAAGATCGAGTCGAGCATCAGTTCACGAGTCAACGCGATCTCTTCGCCGGTTAGCGGCAACGCGGCCTGCTTCATCGTAAATTCCTTCCTCTTGTCGCCGGAGCGAGCCATTTGGTTAGCGGAAACTCAGATGTCCGAATGTCGTGTCCATGGAGGCGTGAAATCGCCGTCGCCAGTAGGCTTTGACTGACATCGGATTCAATCGATGGACGGAGGTGCCCGGTTTCATTCGTTGGCGGCAGACGGTGGGGTCCGTCGGGGAAGAACTTGAAACCAGCGCTGGGCCTCGTCCTCGGTTACCGAATGGGATTTGTTCCAGTAGTGGAGTTCAAACTTGGTCAGCGAGTTCCCCATCGCCTTGACGACTTTGCCCGCGTCCTTGGTCACCGCAAAAAAATAGGTGCCGTAGCTGTGCCGTGGACCGTTCGGTTGCCAGCGGATTCCGGTGACTTTTGAAACGGTTGCGGGAATTTCGCCGAGCCGGTGGGGAAGCGACTTGTTCCCTACGAGGAAACGGGCCGGCACCAACGGTCCGGATGCCTTGCGGTAGGCTTCCAGCCAAGCCCGAAGGGCAGGCTCGATGGGGACGGTCCGTGACCGTTTCGTCTTGGTGATTGATGCGTCCAAAAAGAGGACACTGCTGACAAGCGCCCGGTTGACTGCGTCCCAGTCGAGGCGCGAGATTTCTTCCTTCCTAGCGCCGGAAAAACACCACAGGGCCATGAAGGCACAAAGTTCGGGAGCCTTTTCCTCCAATGCGGAGAACATCTGTCGGCATTCCTCCGGAGTAAAAATCGGAACCTTAGAGGGAGGAAGCTTGGCTTTGGTGATGCCTTGGACGGCCGAATAGCCCGACGGGACCCAGCCTCTCAGGGCTCCCTCACGGTAAACTTGGCCCACCTTTCCGAGAAACTCGTTGCGAGTTTTTGGCGACCATTTGTTTGACTCGATGAACTGAAGCAGGAGCCGAGGCGTGACGTCTTTGAGTTGGTGATCCGGAAAAGCATTGGCGAATTGGCCGAGCGCATACCGGAGATTGCAGACAGTCCGCTCGCTGAGCCCTTTCCGGGTCCCCATGAACTCCTCCACCGCTTCGCCAACCGATTTGGGCTGGAGCGGCTGGGATGTGTTTCGATCCGCCCAGTAGTTGCAGGCGGCGAGGATGTCAGCGGGATTGTTTCCGCCGATCTTTTGGAGTGCCCGGACGACGGTCATGGTAGCTTCGTAGAGATCGATGCCTAACGGCTCCAGCGCTTGGAGCGATTTGCGGATCTCCACGTCGAGTTCATCCCTTCGCACGAGGGTGCTCCGGGATCCGGTCGCCATGCTGGTGGCGATTTCAGTGGCGACGTTCTGGGCGTCCTCCAGTGCCGATCTTTCAATCAACCTTCGATGGCCGTCTCGACTGTCCGGCACTGTGTAGCTGACCCTGACCACGCCGGATACGGTCCGCTGGCGCATGTATACAGGAATGGTGACCGATCCGACTTTGACTTTGGTGAATGGCTTTCTGACGCTCATCCTTCCTAGAACTGAATTCGCGGAACGGCGCGGAGGACGGGCGGGAGCCGTGTCGGGAAACTGTTGGAAAAAGCGCCCCGGTTTGGCGGGGAGCGGCGGCAACATGCTGGACGGCAGTTCCTTCGTGGAACCGGTCGTTTTCGTGTGATGCGGGGTGGTCCTTTTGTTTTCGGGTGATGAAGCCGCGGGCGTGGGG
>CBFGQE010000369.1:0-3922 GCA_965650815.1 uncultured bacterium | reverse complement strand
CTGGACGAAGCAGATGAAATGATGGCCGATTCAGGGTTTGTCGGCCCGGGTGATCAAGCCGTTCAACCAGCACCCCGGCCTGTCCGCTTGTTCTCCAACTTCAAGGGGAATGGATGCGCACGGCAGGACTTGAATCGGGTCCAAGGCCGTTGGGGCGCGGCCCATCGGTGCCGCTCAATCCCTGCTTTGACCCGTAAATGGAAGGGTTCCGTGGTTTGGCGTTGCGATGCACCAGACCGCGAGACGCAAACGAAAGCTTCAAAAGCTGTGCGGGATGTGTGCTCGCAAGCTCGCCAAGGGAGTGGCGGTTGAGCTGGGTTCAGTTTCCGACGGCGGATTGCTGGTCAGAGGATTTTTCCCAAAGACCCTGATTTGTCGCCATGTCGGCCAACCATTTTCGGGGTCGAATCCAGTGGATTCTGCGTCCCCGAGAGAGGGAACTGCTAGCCGTCGCGGAAAGGCAGGGTGCGCCTCCGCCGGTGATTCCAAGACCGCAGAATGCTTCCGCTCCACTTTACCCAGCTCAACCCGATGGTCGTAGACGTGCAGACAGCAACAGCACGGGGGGCGTCACAGCATCAGCCCGCTGCAACCGAAAAGATGCCCAGTTGACGCCAAGTCCACCCCGAAAAGCAGCGGGGCGAGGCCAAACCGATACCGGCTGCCCAACGCTTCCCGTCCAGCTCGACTATCAGAATCGACTCCGAAAAGAATCTTTCAGAATGTTCAAAGGATTCACCTGAGCTCTTGGTCATACGGTCGAAATGTGAACGGCATGGTTGAATCGGCAGACGAACAACAGTGGATCCGATCCAGCCTTTCCGGCGACGGGCACGCCTACGCGGCGCTCGTCTCACGCTACCAGCGCATGGTCCAGGCCCTGACATACCGGATGTCCGGCTCGTTCGAAGACGCGGACGATCTCGCGCAGGAGACGTTCATCCGGGCCTTCCACCAGCTCGGCGGGTTCCGGTCCGAGGCGAAGTTCTCCACCTGGCTCTGCCAGATCGCGATGAACCTCTGCCTGAACTGGCGGCAGAAGGAAGGTCGCCGCGAACAGATCCACCGCACCTGGGCGGACGACGCGCTTTCCGATGACGCCTCCGATGTGGTGGAGCCGCCCGACGAGACGAGCCAACGTGTGCAGGCCGCGTTGAACCGGCTGCCCGCCAAACAACGCGCGGCCATCGTGCTGACCGTTTACGAAGGCTTGAACCACGCGGAGGCGGCCAAGGTTCTGGGCTGTTCCGAAACGACCGTCTCGTGGCGGATCTTTGCCGCGCGGACGAAGCTGAAGGGCTGGTTGGCCCGGGAGGTCCGCCATGAATGATCCCGAACTGAACCGGCTGTTGAAGTCGTCCAAAGCTCCTCGGCCACCGAAAGGCTACTGGGAGCAATTCCCGGAGCGGGTAGAGCGCGGGCTGCGTCGCCCGGTGCTGGAAAAGCAGCCGCGAGGCGCTTGGCTGCCGCGTCTCGCGTGGGGCCTGTCGCTGGCGTCGATCTGCCTCATGGCTGGATTTTTCATCGGCCGCCAAGGTGGTTCCCCCGAGGTCGCCGCCAACGGGCTCCTGCGGAACGAGGCGATGCTGCGCGAGACCATGTCGCTGTTTCCGAACCGCGTTCGCGCCATCGTGGAGGACGCCGACGGCCTGAGCCTGGTGCTATCCGATGCCGCCGATGTGCCCGTTTCGGAACCGCTCTGGTTGAAGATCCGCAGCGGCGGGCGGACCGAGACGCTCGTGACTTTCAGCGGCCAGGAGATCGAGGTGGCCGGCCGCAAATTGACGGTGCTTTCAGACGCCCAAGGAGGGGTCTTGTTGGTGGGGGACAGGTTCTACTGGACGACTGCCGATCCCGGCAGCGCCGGTGCGGACCTCACGATCCAGGCGGAGGTGTTGTCGTATCGCCTATGAAGACGCGCCTCGCAGACTGGTTCCGCACGTTCCCATCGGCACCGAGAGCAATGTCCCATCAGGGGCGGCTCTCGGTGCCTTTGGGAAGTCGCCTGTGGATGCTGCTATCGGCAATGGCATGTCTTGGCGCGTTTTTCGCGCCTTCGTTGCAAGCTGCGGAAAAGCCTTACCGATTGGGTGTCGTCGTTGCGGACCCTGCATTGAACGACTTCGCCTCGCTTCTGACCACCGAGCTCTCCGCCGCCTCTGATGCTGAACTGCTGGAGCGTGCCGAGATCGATAAGGTGCTGGCCGAGCAGACGACGGCGGGAGTCCTATCCGGAGCGGTGCATGCCGGTCGGGTTCTCGGAGCCGAAGGCCTTATTGTCTTGGATGTTGCCGGTGAAAGTTTGTCCATCCGGCTTGTCTCAGTCGGGCCCGGAGTCCACTTGGCGACCACGCATGTTAAATGGCCCACAAAAGAGTCGCCATTATGGGCCAAATGGGCGTCCACCCAGCAGCAGGCGCTGTTCGCGAAGCTTCGCGTTTCCAGAGACCAAGCCGTTCCGTTGTCCGTGGTGGGGCTCAGATCTGCGGTTCACACCCCGGATTCAGCAAGCGTGGAGGCTGCGGCATCGACCATCTTGGTGGACAGGCTTACGGCCCAACCGGAGATCTTCGTGCTGGAGCGGAGGCAACTCCAGCTCTTGGCCGATGAGAAGGAGCTGATCGATGAAGAGTCCTCCCGGTTCTGGGGGGGGCGCCATCTTCTGGACGGCGTCATCGACCGGGATGGGCGCGACCCGGAACGATTGACGATCCATGCCGAGTTGAAGCCGCCCGGTGGGGGCCCGGGGCTCGCGTTTGAAACGAGCGGCAGCCGAACCAATGTCGCCGAAGCCATCGACCAGCTATGCCAGTGGGTCGTTCGTTCCCTCCGACCCGGATCGGAACCGACGCAGATCGATTCCGGCCTGGAGGCTCGGCGATACGCGGAGGAAGGCCATTGGGCGCGCCGCTGGGCGCTGCACAAAAGGGCTGAATCCGCCTACGAATCCGCGTGGTGGCTGGGACTCCGCACGGGTGAGATCGCCGAACACCGGATACGGATCGGCCAGATGATCGGCGGAAACTTTGCCGGCTGCAGCTACACCCGGATCGGCTCCTCCGTTCGCTTCACCGGCCCGCCGAACAACAGTGCCTTTGAACGCTATCTGGAGTCTGCGACCATCTATGACGAGCTGCTAGGCACTCTCGGTTCCAGGGACGGAACGATCACCGAGACATGGTTCACTTTAGGCTTGGAAACGTTGGAGGGCCTTTCCATCTGGCTTCGCCACTACTATTTCATGTTCGAGGCAAGGAAAGGATTCGAAAATCCTCTGCGCACGGCCCGGGAATTGGCGCTGGGTCTTTCGGCCAGATTGACCGCCTCCAAGGCGGCCGTATCCCCCGCCTTGCGGTCAAGGCTCGCGGGCGTGAAAGCCCAGTGGGGAGGATTCTGGCACGAGACCCCGGAAGGCGGTCTGTCCATCCATGCGGAACTGCTCGC
The DNA here is from genome assembly GCA_965650815.1 of uncultured bacterium. Classification (GTDB taxonomy): domain Bacteria; phylum Verrucomicrobiota; class Verrucomicrobiia; order Limisphaerales; family CANJSG01; genus CANJSG01. The sequence goes on along the minus strand of CBFGQE010000369.1, from coordinate 478 downwards.
TGCGGGGGAGCTTTCCTTGACGAGAAAGCGGTTCTTGAACGTGGCCGACTTCGAGGAGCCACCTGACCGACAGGGCCGGATTCTGGGAGCGGGCCGAGCGAGCGACCGGCTTGACCCCGCTTCACCCTGTCTCGCTGGATGGAAATGGGAGGACCGCAGGCGCTGGCCGAAGGTCTGGACCGGATTCGTCGATTCGCTCTGCGCCTCGACCGATGTGCGGACCCGTTTCGAGGGGAAATACATCCGCTGTTCGGGCCAATGGTCGTCCAAGGCCTACCTGTCGGACTTGAAGGATCTGCTCGGCTTCGTGGAGGAAAATGCGGAGACGCTGGTCGCCGCAGACGCCGAGCAATCGCTCTTGAAGGATCTAAAGGAGATCGTGGAAGTGCGCCGCTACCATCTGGACGACGATGAAATACGCCGGGTCGTGGATGAGACTTGGACCCCGTTCGAACAGCGTTTTCGTCCCGTTGAGCAA
>CBFGQE010000368.1:0-3928 GCA_965650815.1 uncultured bacterium | reverse complement strand
GCAACCGCGCGGGGCAATTCAGGCGAGAGGGACGACATGGACATGCGGGAAGGCAACGGCGAGGACCACAGGCCGGGAAGGCCGTGTCATTTCTGATTGGAACAACTTCTGCATCAACCGTTCGGGTTTCAAAAACCAACAAAATGAACCGAGCAACGACTCCAGCAGTGGCCATCGAAAAACTCAGCAGAAAAGAACGGCAAAATCGCGGCGGAACGCTTCTGGAAACGATGCGCGCCCCGGCGGAGCCCTTGGGCACTCCCCGGAGCCGGATCGCGCTGGAGGCGCTGCGTCTGGGTGTCGTGCTGTGGTTCCTGTGGTGGCTGCTCGGGCCCCGCTGAGAAGCCCGCATCCGGATTTCCGAAGCCCCCGGGAAACGCCCCGGGAGCTTCCTTTTTTGGGAAGACTCGGTTTCATCGGGCGCGATGACGCGGCGATTCTTGAACCGACCCGGACGCTGGTTCGGGCTGTTGGTCTGCATCCTCGGCGCCCTGGCGGGTTCCGGATGCCGCCATGCCGAGTTTTACCGCCAGGCGGTGGCCGGCCAGTGGGAGATCTGGTCCCGCCAACGCCCGGTCACGGCCATCCTTGCGGAAACCAACGCGGCTCCGGAATTGAGGCAACGTCTGGAACTCGCGGTGGAGCTGCGCGAATTCGCCCGCCGCGAACTGCTGTTGGAACCGGGAGGTTCGTATCACCGCTACGCGGATCTCGGGCGGCCGTTCGTGACCTGGACCGTGACCGCCGCGCCGGAGTTTTCGCTGGAACCGAAGGAGTGGTGGTATCCGGTGGTGGGACGCCTGGGCTATCGCGGCTATTTCCGGAAGGAAGAGGCGGTGGCGCTGGCCCGCGAGCTCATGGGCGAGGGTTGGGACGTGTCGGTGGGCGGAGTGACGGCCTATTCCACGCTCGGCTGGCTCTCGGACCCGCTGCTGAACACGTATCTCTTCGATCCCGAACTCGCGCTGGCCGACGTGTTGTTCCACGAGCTGGCGCACCGGAGGTTCTTCGTGGCGGGCGACACGGAGTTCAACGAGGCCTACGCCACGGCGGTCGCGACGGAAGGCGTGCGGCGCTGGATCGTGAAGCGCGGCGACTCCGCCCAGATGGCAGCTTGGCGTCTCCAGCGGGAACGCGAAGCCTCCGTGCGGCAGATTCTGTTGAGCGGACGACAACGGCTCGAAGAACTGTATCGAACGGCGACGGATTCCACGGTCGCGCGCGAGCAGAAAGCCCGCGAACTGCGGCGCATCGAGGCGGAATTGCAGGCATTGGTCGCGGAGTGGGGCGACGGAACCGCGACGGCGATGTGGCTGGGCGGGCCGTTGAACAACGCGCGCCTGAACGACGTGGCCACCTACCACGCGCTGGTGCCGAGGTTCGAGGCGCTGCTGCGCGAATGCGACGGCGATTTGGAGCGGTGGTATCGCCGCATCGAGGAGATCGGTTCCTTGGCGGCGGCGAAACGGATGGAGGCGCTGGGAGCGGCGGGCACGGAGCTTTCCGGGCGCTGAACGGCTCCGGCACTTGTCCGTTCCCGCAGGGTGGAGCTACGTTCCCCGCGCCATGTCCCGACCCGACGACCAACCGCAAGATCCCAAGACCAACATGCTGGCCCTGATCCGGGTGATGGAATGGTCGCTCCATCTCGCCCTCGGCGTATTGGCGGCGCTGATCGGCTCCATCCGGGAATTCGGCGTGGACCACGGCCTGCGCTTCAACCTCTGGTCCGTGCTCGCGCCGGTCATCGTGCTCGCGCTGAACCGTCTCTTCTGGAACCGCACGCGCCGCCGGGTCGCGGCGGAGGATTTCACGCCGAAGAAGCCGGGCCCTCGGCGCTGAACCGGATCGGCGCAGACCAACTGCTTCGCCCGGAGGAACGGGCTCCTCTTTTGGACCGGCGGTCAGGCACCGTCGGTCCGGAGACGCGTGCGCAGCGCCGAGATCAGGCCTTCGAGCGAGGAGGCTTGCCGGAGCTCTTCCGCCGACAGCAGCACCTCCACCGCTTCGCCGCGCAGGCCGAGCACGGCCGGGAATTCCACCGACACGCCCGGGAACCTTTCCCGGAAATCGGGCCGGTGGAAGAACTCGCAGGGAAGCCCGAGGGCATCGAGGAACTCCTTCCAGGGCTTCCGCATCCCGGTCATGCCGTAGGTGTAGAGGCACAGGCTGCACTGGTAGGTGGACGGCGAGACGAGCTTGTGGGTCCAGTCGGTCAGCACGTTGAAGAACCCCTCGTCGGCGTTGTAAACGAAGATCAGTTTCTCGGGACGCATGGGCGGAGGGTAGCAGAGCGTAACGGTGCGCGCCGCCGCGATTTCGGCGTCCGGCGGATCAGGGTGCGGCCGGGCCAAGGGCGGCCCGCACGGCTTGGACCGTCGTTTCCGCCGATACGTGGTGGATGGTTTGCCAGCCGCGCTGGCGGGCTTGTTCCACGTTCTCCAGACGGTCGTCGAGGTAGAGGAGGCGGTCGCCGCGGTGCCAGGTGCGTTGCTCGACGACGGCGTAGATGCGGTCGGTCGGCTTCATCGCGCCTTCCTCGTAGGAGAGCACGGTCCCGGTGAACTTCCCGTAGAACGGATACGCGCGGCGGATGAACTGGATGGCCAGCTCATTCGTATTGGAGAAGGCGAAGGTCGGGATGCCGCGCCGCACCAGCTCGTCGTGCAAAGCGATCATCTCCCGGATGGGCGTGAACATGTCGGCAAAGAGCGCGGCGAACTGCTCTGGCGTGCCGTCGAAGCCGATGGCCTGGCCGACCTGCTCGCGGAACTGCGCGGTGGTCAGCAGGCCCGTTTCGTATTCGTGGAGGAGCGGCGTCTGGTCGAGCAACGCGCGGATCTCGTCAGCCGGGAGACGGGAGCGGGTGGCGAGGTTGGCGGCGGCGCGACCGTAGTCGAAATCGACCAGCACCTTGCCGAGATCGAAGACGATGGCCAGGGGAACGGGCATGACGGTTGAGGGTTGAACCGCAGGAGACGTGGAAAAACGCAGAAGAGCTAGGAGACGGCGCTGCGGCCTTCCAGGGCGCGGGCCAAGGTCAGTTCGTCGGCGAATTCCAGGCCGCTACCGGCGGGGAGACCACGCGCGAGGCGGGAAACTTTCAGCCCCTCGCGGGTGAAACGCTTGGCCAAGTAGTGGCTCGTGGCGTCGCCTTCCACGTCGGTGCCAAGGGCGAGGATCAGTTCCTCAATGGGCTCGGAGGCGAGGCGGCGCTCCAGTTCGGCGATGCGCAGGTCTTCGGGCTCGACGCCGTTCAGCGGGGAGAGGCGGCCGCCGAGCACGTGGTAGCGGCCCCGGAAGCTGCCGGACTTCTCGATGTTCAGCAGGTCCGTGGCGCGCTCGACGACGCAGACGATGTGGCCGTCGCGCCGCGCATCGGTGCAGAAGGCGCAGGGATCGGCCTCGGTCAACGCGCCGCAGACGGAGCAGAGGCGGACGCGTTCCTTGGCCTGGAGCAACGCTTCGGCCAGGGCTTGGACCGAAGCGGCGTCGCTCTGCACGAGATGCAGCGCCAGCCGCTCGGCCGAACGCGGCCCGATGCCGGGGAGCTGCGCCAACGCGGCGGTGAGCTGGAGGATGGGTTCGGGCAGGGAGGGCATCCGGATCGGGGAGAACAACGAACGCCCAACGTCCAACGCCGAACGCTCAGGCGGGTCGCCGTCGGCTACATCAAACCCGGGATGTTGAAGCCCTGGGTGGCGCGGCTCATCTCCTCGTTGGAGATGGCCTTGGCCTTGTCGAGCGCCTGGTTGACGGTGCTGAGGAGCATGTCCTCGAGGATCTGGGCGTCGTCGGGGGAAAGCGCGGCGGGGTCGATCTTGATCGCGGCGAGAGTTCCGTCGCACTTGGCGGTCACCTTGACGGCGCCGCCGCCGCTGGTGGCCTCGACGGTGCGTTTGGCGAGGGACGCCTGGATCTCGGTCAT
>CBFGQE010000367.1:0-3932 GCA_965650815.1 uncultured bacterium | reverse complement strand
CTTGCATGGTTGTTCTTGAGGAAGCGTTGTCCGCTTCACGCGGATCACGAAACGATCCGACGACCTTTTCGACAACTGTAGATCCGAGGGCGATTTGTAACGGGGGCGGAAAGGGGCGCGGACAAAGAAAAAGCCGTCCCGGTCGGGACGGCTTTGGCGAAGTCGATTGGTAAGAAGCGAGTCAGTGCACGAGCGGTTTCAGACGTTCGACAAAGGCACCGTGCACGCGGTCGAACTCGAACTGCTTCACGTAGTCGCGACCGTTCGCGCCCAGTTCGGCCAACCCACTGGGATCGGCGGCGAGCCGGTCCAGCGTCGCGGCCAAGTCCTTGGGCGAATCGGGCAGCGTGTTGTGGCCGAACCTGCCCTCGGCCAAGGCTAGGAAGAGCTCGCTGTCCTCGTCGGCCACGGTGACGACCGGCTTGGCGGCGGCGAGGCTGCTGAGGAGCTTGCTCGGGAAGAAGAATCCGCCGGAGCCCTTCTGCTGCGTGATCAGGCTGACGTCGGCATCGCCGAGCATCTCGGCGTAGTGCTCCTTGGGCTGGAGCGGAAGGAGTGTGACATTGGTCAACTTCTCGGCGCGGACCCGTTCCTCCAGCTTCAAGCGGTCGGCGCCGTCGCCGCAGATCACGATGCGGACCTTGGGATTCTTTACCAGCGGCGCGGCGTCGAGCAGGATGCCGAGGCCTTGTTTCACGCCGAGATTGCCCGAGTAGATGGCGAGAAAATCGTCGGAAGCGAAGCCGTTGCGCTGACGGAATCCGCCGGTCCGCTTCGGTGGTTCGCCCGCGAGATTGACGCCGTTGTAGAAGAGGTAGGTCTTCTCGGCCGGAATGCCCTTGCGCCGGTAGCCGAGCATCATGCCCTGGGTGATGCCGGAGACGACGGCGGCCTTCCGGTAGGCGAAACCTTCGAGCCAATAGAGCGTCTTGGTCAGCGCGCCGGGCTTCAACATGCCGAGGCCGACGGCCGCGTCGGGCTGGAGATCCTGCACGTGGAAGACAAACGGTGCGCGTTTGATCCGGGTGAGCAGCCACGCGGCGAAGCCCTGGAAGAGCGGCGGCGAAACGACGACATAGACGTCGGCTCGGGGAAGGAAGAGCAGGCGGAGAAAGGAGGTCGCGACGTAGGTGGCCTCGTGCACGATGCGTTTCACCGCGCTGGGCTTGGCCGGGACGTAATGCCAGCAACGATGCACCGGCACGCCGTCGATGATGTCCGTGCGGTAGAGGCGACCGACGTCTTCCGGCAGCTTCTTCCAGGCCGGGTAGTAGCAGAAGGTCGAGACCATGCGGACGTCGTGCCCGTGGTCCTTCAAGTAGCGGCAGAGCGCGACGTTGTAGGGCGCGATGCCGGTCTGCTCCGGCGCGTAGTTGATGCCCCAGACGGTGACTTTCATGCCTTGCGGAGGTTCATGATGGGTTTCTCGAACCAGCGGTAGAGCGCGGCGGAGACGGCGAGCGTGGCCGCGACGATGAACGCCTTGCCCGCCAGCTTGGCCGGGGCCGACTTCAGCCAAGGCGCGGCGTTTTCATAGACGATCAACATGATGAGCGTGTGGCTGAGGTAGATGGAGTAGGACCATTCGCTGAGGCGCTGGACCCAGACAGCGATCCATTCGGGCGGACGCAGCAGGGTGGTGCAGCGCGGCAGGAGCAACATGCAGCCCAGCGGCGCGAGAGCGAGGAAGAGCCACGCGGGGAGATGGACGGGACCGCTCGCCTTGGCCTTCGCGCCCCAGAAGACGCACGCGACGAAGAGCGCCAATCCGACAGGCCAAACCCGCTTGCACCACTGCCACAAGGCCGGGCGACGTTCCTGGAGAATGGCGAGGGTCACGCCCATCATCATCGAGTCCAACCGGAAGACGACCACCTTGCGCATCTCCTCGTCCCAATCGCTCCAACTGTGGAAGAACGCGCGGGCCATGATCGGAGCCACGAGGAACAGGCCGGTCGTGGCCTGGAAGGAGGTCCGCCAGTTCAGGCCGCAGCGATGCAGGACCAGGAAGAAAACCGGGAACGAGAGGTAGAACCATTCCTCCACCGCGAGGCTCCACGAGACCTGGAAGAACGGCGGGCAAGGCCAGGCGAGGTTCTGGAGGAAGAGCGGGTATTGCCAGAAAGAGCCCGGCAACGAACCCGACTTCACATAGGCATAGACGGCGTAGAGGACGAGGAAGAGCGCGTAGTTCGGCACCGTCCGCATCCAGCGGCGGTGCCAGAAGCGCGTGAGCATCGCCACGCTGAAGCCGTCCTGCTTGATGACCTGCCGCAGGAGAATTCCGCCGATGAGATAGCCGCTGAGGACGAAGAACAGATCGACGCCGAGCGGGCCGAGGAAGTGCAGGGGATTGGCCAAGTGCGACACCAGCACCAGGGCGATGGCGACGGCCCGGACAAGATCGAGTCCGAAGTTGCGTTTGTCCGCACTCATCGCGAAGCCTGTCCTACTTTGTCTTCGAGGCCTGCTCGGCGGCCTGCTTCTTCAGCTCGTGCGTCTTGGCCACGCAGAGAAACTCATACATCGCGTGCAGCCGCGCGAAGTAGAAGCCGGCGCTGCCGTCGAGGAAGCCCTTCTGGAAGATGTAGACGAAGAGAAATCGTTGCAGCGGACGGAAGGGCAGCTTCTGCGACAGGTGCTTCAGCTTGCGGCGCAGGCCGACTTCCTTGCTCTGGAGCTGGCCGCTGCTGCCCTTGAGGTGTTTGTCGAGGGCGACGCGCGCTTCCCAGTTCGAGTAGCGGTTGTGCTTCTCCACGAAGACGTCCACTGACGGGAAGGCGTAGTGGTCCATCTCGCATTTCAGGCGGTCGGTCTCGCCCTGCACGATGACGTGCTCATGCACCTCGTTGTCGCCGCTGGCGGTGTCCACGTCGGTCAGCTTCTCGTAGCGGCCGAGGCGGTGGCGGAAGAGGCGGAGGTTCCAGTTCGGGTAGTAGCTGTGCTTGAGCCACTGGCCCATGAACATGAAGCGGCGGTTGATCCACCAGCCGTTCGGGCCGCCCGGCGTGGTGACAATGCGGCGGAACTCCTCCACGCTCTCCGGCGGCATGACCTCGTCGGCATCGAGGATGAAGACCCACTCGTGCTTGAAGGGGAGGTTCTCCAACGCCCAGTTCTTCTTCTTGGGCCAGGTGCCGTTGAACTGGAACTGGACGACCTTCGCACCGTGCTCTTCGGCGATCTTCTGGGAGCCGTCGGTGCTATTGGAATCGACGACGAAGATCTCGTCGGCCCAAGCCACGGCCTGAAGGCAACGGGGCAGGTTCTTGGCCTCGTTCTTGATCGGGATGAGGAGGGAGACGGGGACCTTCATGGAGCGGGGGAAGCGGAAGTGGGAACACGGAGGTTCAAGGTCAGGGCCGCCAGTGGCGGGGTTTGAGCGGCTTGCACGGATGGCCGGCGCAGACCATCCAGGCCGGGACATCCTTGGTCACGACGGAGCGGGCCCCGACGACCGCGCCTTCACCGACGGTGATGCCGGGTTGGACAAAACACTCGGCCGCCAGCCACGCATAGGCGCCCACGGTGATCGGCTTGGCGAACAGGGGGAAACCGCCGTCCTCGTAGTCGTGGCTGCCGGAGCAGAGATGCGCGCCCTGCGAGACGACCGCGCGCTTGCCCAAGGTGATCTTCGCCTGCGTGTAGAGGATCGCGCCATTGGCGATGCCGACGTCGTTCGCGCACTCCAGATTCCACGGAGCCCAGATGATCGCGCCGGGATAGATGTGGCAGTTGCGCCCGATCTTCGCGCCGAACGCGCGCAGCAAAAAACAGCGCCACCCGTGCAGTGGCCGCGGGCTCCAGCGGAAGAGCGTGGCTTGGACGAGGCCCCAGCAGAGGCGGCCGAGACGGTTGCCGAGCGAGAAGCTGGGACCGGCATGGGCGTCGCCGGTGGCGCGGTAGGAGTCGCTCATGTCAAAGTAGGTCGG
>CBFGQE010000366.1:0-3934 GCA_965650815.1 uncultured bacterium | reverse complement strand
GGCGCGCGGACCTCGGTGAACTCCAGGTCCAACGACGCCACCTTGAGCGCGGCTTCAGCCGAACGGACGGCTTCGTTGGCCTCCGTGGCGGTCTTCAGCCGGGTCTCGAAGGTATCGGTGGAGATCGCTTTGGACGCGGCCAGCCCTTCGGCGCGTTTGGCTTCGCCTGCGGCCAGTTCCGCCCGGGCTTTGGCCGCGCCGACCTCGGCCTTCAGCCGGTCCGCCACCGCCTGGTAGGGCCGCTGGTCAATGGTGAAGAGCAGGTCGCCCTGCTTCACGTCGGAACCTTCCTTGAAATGGACCTTGTCGATGTAGCCGGAGACGCGGGCGCGGACCTCCACCGTTTCCGGCGAGACCAGTCGGCCGGTGAATTCGTCCCACTCATCGACCACGCGCGCGATGGGCGAGGCGACGGAGACGGTGGGCGGCGTCGGGGCCGGCGCGGTGGCGGCGGGTTTGCCGCAGCCCGCTACGAGGCCGAGCAGCAAAAGAGAAATGGCAGTTTGGCAGTTCATTTTTTCTTGGAGTTTGTGCCCGGGCACTGCCCACGAGATCGGGGCTGAGTCCCGGGCGTGGCCGGATGGAGTCCTGGCCTACTTGAGCGAGGACATGTCGATCACGAAGCGGTATTTCACGTCGCTCTTGAGCATGCGTTCGTAGGCGTCGTTGATCTGGTCCATGCGGATCATCTCGATGTCGCAGGTGATGTTGTGCTGGCCGCAGAAGTCCAGCATCTCCTGCGTCTCGGGCAGGCCGCCGATGAGCGAGCCGGAGAAGGAGCGGCGGCGCATGATCAGGGGGAAGGCGGCCACGGGCAGCGGCTTCTCTGGCGCGCCGACGAGCGTCAAATTGCCGTCGCGCTTCAGCAGGTTGAAATAGGCGTTCAGGTCGTGGGTCGCGGACACGGCGTCGAGGATGAAGTCGAAGCTGCCCGCGTGCGCGGCCATCTGCGCCTCGTCCCTGGAGATCACCACTTCGTGCGCGCCGAGCCTAAGGCCGTCCGCCACCTTGCCGGGCGACGTGGTGAAGAGCACGACGTGCGCGCCGAAGGCCCGGGCGAACTTGACGCCCATGTGGCCGAGCCCGCCGAGGCCGACGATGCCGACCTTCTGGCCGGGGCCGACCTTCCAATGGCGCAGCGGCGAGTAGGTGGTGATGCCGGCGCAGAGCAGCGGCGCGGCGGCGGCGAGGTCGAGGTTGGCGGGCATCCGCAGCACGAAGTCCTCCGTGACCACGATGCTCTGCGAGTAGCCGCCGAGGGTCGGGGCGTTGAGGTGCTTGTCCACGCTGCCGTAGGTCATCGTCATGTCCGGGCAGAACTGCTCCAGGCCCACGCGGCAATCCGGGCAGGTGCGGCACGAATCGACGAGGCAGCCGACACCGACCGTGTCGCCGACCTTGAACTTCTTCACGCCGGAGCCGACGGCGGTCACCTTGCCGACGATCTCGTGGCCGGGCACGGCCGGATACTGGGTGAAACCCCATTCGTTGCGGGCGAAGTGCAGGTCGGAATGACAGACGCCGCAGTAGAGGATCTGGATCTGCACGTCCGTGGCGGTCGGTTCGCGGCGCTGGATGAGGCCGGAAGCGAGCGGCGAGGTGGCGCTGGTGGCGGAGTAGGCTTTGGTCTGGGTCGTTTTCATCGGATCGGAGTGGGCTGGGGGTTGGAGCCGTTTGAGGCGTCTGGAATCTGTGGAATGGGGGCCGGGCCGCAAGTTGTCGTCGGAAAAGCATCAGATTCCCCGCCGCCTCGGGGCGTAGGCGCGGCCTTCCGGGCAAGGCGTCGCGGTCGTCCCGACGGAGATGGTCCCCACGGTGGAAGCGGCCCCGACCGGGGCGGCAGACAGGCAAAACGGTTTCATGCGGAGCGCGGCGCGATCCGGCGCCGAGCGTCGCACCTTGCCGCATCCACGGTCTTTGCCTAGGCGATGTTGGGAATATCGGTTATGCAGTCCGCGCATGATGGGACTCGAAGATTTGCGCCTGCTGCGGGCGTTCGTGCGGATCGCCGAGAGCGGCAGCATCTCCGCCGCCGCGCGGGGGCTGAACACCACCCAGCCGACCCTGAGCCGCCAGTTGCGGCAGCTGGAGCGCACCGCCGGCATCGTGCTGGTGCGCCGGGACACCCACACCCTGAACCTGACCGACGCCGGGCGGGCTCTGCTGGAGGACGCGCGGGAACTGCTGGGCCTGGCGGAGACGGCCAGCCAGCGGCTCCGGGCCGAAAAGGACCGCCCGCACGGCCATCTCCGTCTCGTCGCGGTGCTGGACTTCGGCCAATGGCTGGTGCCGCGCCTGCTCGCGTGTTTCCGCCGGAAACATCCCGAGATCACCGCCGAACTGCACCTCATCAACCGTCCCAGCCGGTTCATCGAGGAAGGCTTCGACTGCGGCGTGCAGGTCGGCGGACTGACCGATCCGTCCGTCGCCGCGCGCAAGGTGGCCGATCTGCGGCGGATGCTCGTGGCCGCCCCCGCGCTCCTGAAGTCCGTTGGCCAACCGAGGACCCCGGCCGATCTCAAGGCTTGGCCCTGGATGGGCGTGCTCCAGCCGCACTTCCTTTCCCGGGACCACGTGACCCTGCAACGGGGCGGGGAAACTCAGGTCGTCCGCTTCGAGCCGGCGCTCCTGCTCGACAGCATGACGGCCCTGCGCGAGGCCGCCATTCTCGGGGCCGGGCTCACCGTCCAGCCGGAGTGGCTCGTGGGCGACGCGCTCGCCGCCGGGACGCTGGTGCGCGTGCTGCCGGAATGGAGCCTGCCCACGGTGGAGGCCCACGTGGTCTTCACCGCCGGAAGGCACGTGCCCCAGCGCATCCGCACCTTCGTGGAGTTCACGGCGGAACAATTGCCGCGCCTGCTCGACCAGATGACGCATCCCGCGCTGAAGAAACCCCGGGCGTGAGACCTGGAAACCGCGTCCGGGCCCGGCGTCACGGGGATTGCCCTCGCCCCAGCGCCCGCCCCAACATGCCAGCATGGCAGATGTTGCACTGAAGTCCCGGGCCACGCGCGGCTTGATCCTCGCGACGGCCTGCTGGGGCCTGAGCTTTCCGGTGATGAAGGCGCTCTTCCTCCTGCAAGGGCCGCTGGTCTCCACGGACAACACGTTCTTCATCTCCTCGCTCTGCCTCGTCTATCGCTTCGGGCTGGCGACCCTCGTCATGCTGGCGATCACCGCGCGCAGCCTGTCTCGGCTCACCCGCAACGAGGTCTGGCACGGGGCGGGTGTCGGCGTCTTCGGCGGGCTCGGCATCCTCTTCCAGATGGACGCGCTGGCCCACACCTCGGCCAGCACCTCGGCGTTCCTCACCCAGACCTACTGCCTCGTCCTGCCCTGGTGGGTGGCGGTGCGGGACCGGCGCTGGCCGTCGTGGCAGCTCTTCGTGGGAAGCCTGCTGGTCATCGTCGGCATCGCCGTCCTGTCCGGACTCGACCTGCGCGAGCTGAAGATGGGGCGGGGAGAACTCCAGACCATCGTCGCCTCGCTCATCTTCGTGGGCCAGATCCTCTGGCTGGAACGGCCGCGCTTCGCCGAATGCAACACCTCCCACACCACGCTGGTCATGTTCGCCGTGATGGCGCTCGTGGCCGCGCCCGTCGCCGTGGGAACGACCGCGGACCTCGCCGATTGGTTCCGGCCCATGTCGCTGCCGGCGGCGTGGCTCTATCTGGCGCAGCTCGTGGGCATCTGCACCCTGGGCGCGTTCCTCCTGATGAACCGGTGGCAGCGGCACGTCGGCGCCGCGCTGGCCGGGCTGATCTACTGCTGTGAACCGGTCGTGACCAGCGTGCTGGTGCTGTTCCTGCCCGGCTGGTTCAGCGCCTGGACCGGCATCGACTACGCGAACGAAGTCCTGACCCGGAACCTGGTCATCGGCGGCGGCCTCATCCTCGCCGCCAACGTCCTGGCCCAGTGGCGCGGGAAGGCGTAG
>CBFGQE010000365.1:0-3936 GCA_965650815.1 uncultured bacterium | reverse complement strand
GGCATGAGCCGCGCCCTTTCCCGGTTGGGATTCCAATCCGAGGCTTCGACCCGAGCCGATGGCGCCTTGCGGGCTTGCTCCGGTTCGGGCGCGGGCCCCATGCGTTGGAGCACTTGGCGCACTTGCTCCGCCGTGACGATGGGAAACCGGTCGTCTGGCAGCTCCTCTTCCACGTGGCGGCGCAGATCGGCGACGACTTCGTCCGCGTCCAGGCCGTCGCCGGACGGCAGTGAGGCGCGGTAGGCGCGCAGGTGTTCCTCCAACGCGTCCTGGGCGGACTTGGACCAGTGGTTCATGGCTTATTCTCCTCCTTGGCGAAGCTCGTCGGCGTCGCGGTTCATCCGGTCCAGATAGGCGTTCATGCGCTTCATCTGTTCCCGGCCGGCCGGGGTGAGGCTGTAGTATTTCCGGGCGGGCCCTTCGGCCGATTCCTCCAGGCGGGTGGCCACGAGACCGGCCACGCGGAGGCGCGAAAGCAGCGGGTAGAGCGTGCCCTCGGTGACGCCGAGGCTGGGGATGGCGGCGAGCGTCTTGACCAGCTCGTAGGCGTAGCGCTCGCGATGGGCGAGGGCATTGAGGATGCAGAGCTCCAGCAGCCCTTTGCGGACCTGCACCGTCCAGTTGTCGAAGAAGTCGCCCATCTCGCCTCGTGTCACCAGCTACCTTGCTACGCATAGTAGATATGCGTGCGGTTTGGCAAGCGAACTTTCCGGAGCGAAACGGAGAGCGGCGAAGCGGCCGCTACTTCCCGATGATGTCGTTGAGGGTGCGGCTGGTCTTTTGCCCGAGGGTCTCGGAGGCGGCGACCTTGGGGGAGGGCGAAGGCCCGATCAGCAGGTGGCCCACGTGGGTCCGGATCTGGGGGCCGACGATGGATTCGCGAAACGCCGTGTGCTGGATGCGGGCGGGATGGACCCAGCCGAAGAAGTCGCTGCCGAAGTCCGCCTGCGCCTTCTGCGCGGCGGCGTCCACCTGGGCCTTGGAGTAGGAGACGGAGTTCAGCAGGGCCAGCCCGGCGATCAGGATGAGGGCGTGGTGGACCACGCCGGCGCCCATGCCGAGGTAGAATTCGCCGCTGCCGAAGATGTCCTTGCTGACGAGCTTCTCGCCCATCTTCGCCTTGAGGATGCCGGTGAGGCTGGCGGCCACGAGCGCGATGGCGATGTAGGCGATGACCTTGCAACCGGTGAGGCTGACCGGGATGAGGGCCTTGAGCTGCTGGCCGAGGGGGGCGTGCGCGTAGGCGCCGACGACGACGATCACGGCCCACTGGAGGAGGGGCAGGAGCTCGCCCGACATGCCGAGCTTGCGGCCGCGGACGACGCCCCAGATGAGGAGCCCGAGGGCGAGGATGTCGAACCAGTTGGGGACGATGTTCATGGCGGGAAAGGGGAGGGGTCAGCCTTTGGAGAGCTTGGCTTTCCAGGACATCCTCTGCGCGGCGAGGTTGGCCGAGGCCCTGGAGAAGCTCCCGCCCATGTCCATGGAACGGAGGGCCTGTTCTTTCCTGCCTTCCAGCGCGAAGGCGAGAACGACGGAGGCTTCCCGATGACGCTGGGCGTGAAGGGCCTTCACCGGTCGGCCATCGACGGAGCGCCCGGCCTGGATGGCGGCTTGCAGCCTGGCCCACCAGACGCCGTGGGCGGCGATGGCTTGGGTGATCTCGTCGGTCTGGGTCATAGCGGCGAGAAACGCCCTCGCCGCAGGAAGCGGATGCACGAGGCGTTCCAATCGCATCCTTGGTATCGTCCCCGGCCGCCGAAACTTGAATGCGACGCGGCCGGACGGCAACCGCCCGTCGCCCGAAAGCGACCGCTCGTGCCCGGAAACGGCACGCGCGCCGCTACGGCACCATCTCCACGCGCAGTCGCTTGGGGTTCGACACCCCGAGTTCGAGCAGCTCGGCGTTGGTATAGATCTCCCGGGGCGCCTCGGACCGGGGCATCTTGGCGATGTCGCGCTGGCGCTCCAGTTCCGTCAGGGCGAAGGCGTCGAGCGCCACGGGATCGCGGCTGAACCAGAGCTGGTTCAACGGCACGGCGTAGTGAAGGAGGCTGCGGCTCTCGCCCTGGTATTGGCAGATCAGCGCGTCGGTGATGTTCAGCGCCACCCGGTCGAAGATTTCCGGCATCCCGTAGATCTCCGGCAAGGCGGAGAGCAGGCGGTCGCCACGGCCGTCGAACCGGAGCGCATTGTCCACGCTGCCAAGGGCGGTGCTGAAGAGGTGACCGGCCACGCCCGCGTCGTTTCTGTTCAGCAGCGGGGCGATGGAGATGATCCTGTCCGCGCCGAGGATCGCCCGCGTCAGGTGGGACTTCCGCCCGGTCGCGTCGGCCCCTTGCCGATACTCCAGATCGCCCACGAGCAGGGTGCCCTGGACCGGGTTGTCGTAGAACACGTCCTTGTCGAACCCCGCCTCCACGCTGCCGACGAGGTTCACGCCGAGCCTTTCGGCCAAGGCGGGATAACCGGCCGAGCGCAGGTCGCTCATCCGGCGGTCCAGGATGGTGATGTTCGTGCGGGCGATGCCGGCCTCGATCAGCCCCTCGGCCACGGCCTGGACCACCGGGAGGCGGGTGCCGCTGGTCGGGCCCGGGGCGGAGAAGACCTTGAGCACGACCTTCTGCTCCGGCGCGACGAAAGCGCGCCATGCCTCGGCCGGATCGGACTTCCCGGCGAGCCGCGTCACCCCGTCGCGCACCATCTGGCGCACGGGCTCCAGCCGCGCGCGGGAAGTCTCGGTCGCGTCCGCGTTCTGGACCACGACGATGCGGGACTGCGCCTTGGGCGGCGCGTTCGGTGACAACGGAAGCTCCTCGGCCGCCCGTCCGGCCATCGCGACCAGCAGGGCGGCACCGACTCCAACCAGCAAATGCACAACGTGGGTAGCCATGAACCAGCGGCGGAACGTGGCCGAGGCACGGGCCCCTGTCCATCCCGTCCATCTCGCCGAATCGGTCCCGTTCCGCGTGGCCCGCATCATGCGTGGTGGAAATGCGGTTTGGCTCGTGGCCCGCACGCCCCGTCGTTTTTTACCAGTGTTCAACCCGGTGGCTCTGTGGTTAAACCGTCGTCAAATGCCGCACTTCCAGATCATCTTCAATCCGACCAGCGCCGCCGAACTGAGCAAGCTGCCCAAGGACCTTCAGCTCGACATCCTAGGCAACTTCCGCGGCCTCCCACAGGACGTTCTTGCGACCGACATGGAGCACTTCGGCAAGCTGGAACGCGGCGGCAAGACGCTCTTCCGCTTCCGCGTTGGCGACTACCGGATCTACTTCGAGAAGCACCCGCTCGGCGTCGTCGTCCACCGCGTCCTGAGCAAGAACACGCTGAAGGATTTCCGCTTCCGCAGCGGCCTCGCCACCGGCGAGGACAGCGACCTCCAGGAAAACCCGAAGTTCTGGGAGCTGATCGAGGCGGCGAAGAGCCAGCTGGGGTGAGCAAATCTCAGGACGGCAAAGCCTAGGGCGCGTCTTCAATCCCGATAACGGGTTGAAGATGCGTGGTGGAGAAAACGTTTGAGGAGGCGAGGTGGTTGAGATCGAACGTTGTCGGAGCTGCTGTGGAAGCGGCTAAACAATCCGGCGAAACCGATCGGCCGTGATGACGACAACCGCCAACGGGCGTCCGCCGCAAGACAACCGGCTGATGATGGAGTCCATGATCTTCTGGCTACGGGCAGGCTGTCCGTGGCGGAATCTGTCCGAACGGCTCGACTGAGCAGAAGGATCTTGATGCCCTTATCGAGATGTTTCGCACCCGGTTCATCCACTTTAAGCCGCTTGATCGGCCGGTTGGGGTGCGATTGATCAAGCAGGTGATGACGGGCCGCATTGCTGTTTTGGAACGATTGGCAAAGGCTCCAATAGCTGGTCCTGTCTCTGCGATGGAGAGCGATGGCGAGCACAGGAAGCATTTGCGAGCGCAGCCCAT
>CBFGQE010000364.1:0-3939 GCA_965650815.1 uncultured bacterium | reverse complement strand
AGGTTCTGCGCGGCCGGCTTCACGTCGCTCAGGAGATCATCCAGCTTGGCCGTGGCGCTGGCGGCATTGTCGAGGATGGCGGTGAGCTGGTTGGTCAAGGCAAGGAAGCTCGGAAGCGCCTTCTCCACCGTGTCGGCGATTTGTTCGACCCGCTCGGCCACGGGCAAGGACTCCTCCGGATCGAGCCAGAACGGGGCGCCGTGCTGTTTCTCGTCCCAACGGACGTAGAGGTTGGCCTTGCCTTCGGGACTGGCAGCGTAGGCCTGGAGATTGTAGCGGGCCTGCTGTTCGAGGACTTCTTTCCGGTCGGCGGAGATCGAGGCCGCGCCGGTCTTGGCCAGCTCGGCGGCAAAGAGCCGGTTGGTCTCTTCCGTCCAGGCCTTCTCCAGTTTCTCGAGTGGGACCCTCTGGTAGTTGGCGCGCGCCGTTCCGATCACGGTCGGCACCGCCCAGTATTCACGGCCCTTGGTGACTTCCAGCGAGCGGCTCTCGAAGAGGCCCGACGCCACCTTCACCTTCGAGTCGGTCCAGATGTAGCCGAAGCCCGGCTGCATGACCTCGAACTCGACGGTCAATCCGTAGTAGGCCCAAGGATCGTTCTCCGTGACCTTCGTGACTTTGCCCACCACCTTGCCCATCAGCATCACGGGAGTGCCGGCCGCCAGTCCCGCCGCGCTGTTCACGCCCGTCTGGTAGCGGACCTTGGCCAGGAACCAGCCCTTCTTCTCCGCCGTGTGGTAGAGGTAGTAGGCGAAGCCCGCGAGCATCAGCAGCGACGCCACCGTCACGAACACGCCGACCATGCGCTCCACTCGGCTCAGCCGGGTGCGCAACTGCGGTGTCAGGTCCTGCAACGCCATATCAACTGCTCCGTTTCTGCCGCGTCCAGTCCGGCGCGGCCAGCGCGGAATGTTCCCGCGCCTCCTCGGCCCGGCCCAGATGCGTCCAGCGCCGGTCCTCGACCAGGGCGAAATTCCCGGCCACGCCGCGCCACACGTGCAGCCGGTCCGTGCCCACCACCACCGTCATCGGCTTCAAGCCGTGGAAGCCCCGGTTCAGCGCCTGCACGTGGTCCAGCCACCACTCGTGCCGATCCGCGTTCGCGGCCACCAACGGACGGTCGAGGAAGAGAATCTCCGGCTCCAGGACCAGCGCCCGCGCCAACGCCACCCGTTGCCGGGCGGAGGGCGACAACGCCACGGCCGCGCGGTCCAGATGCCGCTCCAAGTCGAGCGCTGCGGCCAGCACGCGCACCCGGTCCTCGATCTCGTCCGGGAACATGAAGCGGTGGTAGCGCAGCGGCAGCGCGATGTTGTCCAGCACCGTCAGGTTCCGCAGGAGCCGTCCGCCGGCCGAGAAGACCACGCCGACGCGTTTGCGCACTTCGACCAGTTCGCCTTCGCCCAACCGGAAAACGTCGTTCCCGAACAGCCGCACTTCGCCGGTCACCGGTTTCTCCAACCCGGCCAGCGTCGGAATCACCGCGCTCGGGCTGGAGGTCGGCAACCCGCCGAGCACCCAGAACTGGCCCGGCTCCACGCGGCAGTTCTCGATGAACATCTCCCGCTGGTCGGAAACGTCCGCCGCCGCCGGCAGCGGGATCTCGACGCCGGACGCCTCCAGGATGGGAATGGCTTGGTTCATCGGGCGTCAGGTGGTTTCGCTCCGGTCCACCGGCAACTGGATGGAGATGGTGGTGCCGCGGCCGATCTCGGACTTGATCTTCACCTTGCCGCGATGCGCCTCGACCACGCGGCCGACGATGGCGAGGCCGATGCCCGTGCCGCGCGCCTTCGTGGTCTGGAGCAGCGAGGTGAAGGCGCGCTTCTGCTGCTCCTCGCTCATGCCCTCGCCCGTGTCCTGGAACTCCACGACGACATGGCGCGGTCCCGAAGCGCGGGGCCGCGCCAGACGGGAGCTGATCTTCAAATGGCCGCCGTTCGGCATGGCCTCGACCGCGTTGAGCGTGAGGTTCAGGAAGGCCTGCTCCAGCTGCGTGGGATCGGCGAGGATCTCCGGCAGATCGTCGTTCAGGTCGCGCGTCAGCTTCACGCCCTGGTTGCGCAGCTTGTGGCGCGTGAGCAGGCCCAGGTCGTCGATCAATTCGTTCAGGTCCACCGGGGCGAGACGCGGCTCCGAGCTGCGGGCGAAGTCGAGGATCTGCTCCACGATGCGGTTCAGCAGGTCCATCTTCTGCCCCATGATCTCCACGTCCCTGTTGCGCGGATCGCCGTCGGGAAACCGCAAGTCCAGCGAGTGGAAGAGCATCTTCATCACCGTGAGCGGATTCCGGATCTCGTGCGCCACCTCGGCGGCGAGCAGGCCCACGGCGGAGAGCTTCTCGTTCTGCCGGAGCTGTTCCTCCACATCCACGATGCGCTCGTAGAGCCGCGCCTTCTCGATGGCGACGGCGGAGAGCTCGGCCATGGCGCTGAGGATGCGGATCTCCTCGTTGGAGAAGCTGTGGGGCGTTCCGGTATAGACGTTCAACGTGCCGATGGCCTGGCCGCCGAAGACCAGCGGCACGCTCAGCAGCGAAACCAGGCCCTCCGTGCGGGCCACGTCCACGTTCTGGTAACGCCCGGACACCTGGACGTTCTCCACCTGGAGCG
Organism: uncultured bacterium; assembly: GCA_965650815.1. Classification (GTDB taxonomy): domain Bacteria; phylum Verrucomicrobiota; class Verrucomicrobiia; order Limisphaerales; family CANJSG01; genus CANJSG01. The sequence continues at coordinate 1,327 of CBFGQE010000364.1, read as the reverse complement.
GCTTCTTCCGGCGCACCACGATGCCCAACATGCTCTCGCCGACGACGAGCCTGGGCTTGTTCAGATAGGCCGGCCCCGCGCCGTGGTTCGCGCGCAGATCGAGGAACTCCCCGGACTCGTCGAGCATCATCAGCGAGCACATCTTGGCCTTCACCAGCAGGCTCGCCTCGCGCGTCACCACCTGGAGCGCCTCGTCGAGGCTCAGCGTGGAATTGATCGTGCGGCTCACGCTGACCAGCGTCTCGAAGAGCCGGGCCTTCAGGCGGAGCTGCTCATACATCCAGGTATTCGCGATCACGCGCGCCGCCTGCACGGCCACGGCTTCGAGCAGCTCCTGGTCGGCCTGGCTGAAGGCGTTCTCGCGGTCCGAATCGACGTTCAACACCCCGCGCACGTCGCCGCCGACCTCGAAGGGCACGGCCAGCTCGGAGCGAACCTCGCCGCGCACGGGGATGTAGCGCTTGTCGCCCCAGACATCGCCCACGCGGGCCGGCTTGCCCGACTTCGCCACCCAGCCGGTGACGCCTTCGCCCACGCGCAGACGCAGGTCGGAAACCTGGTCCGGGAAACCGATCGCGGCCTGGATTTCGAGGAAGCCGGTCGTGGGATTGACCAGCACGACGGAGCCGCTGCTGGCGCGCATCAGGCGCACCGCTTCGCCGAGGATGAGCTTGAGCGCCTGCTGGGGATCGAGCGTGGAATGGATGACGTTGCTGACCTGATACAGCAGGCTCAGGCGCTCGTATTGGTCGCGCAGTTCTTTCAGCTCGTCGCTCACGCGCGCAAACACTGGAACGGCGACCGCGAAGTGCAAGCGCGGGCTGGTCGCCGTAGCGCAAGCCTCCGGCTTGCCGTGTCGCCGACATCCTGTCGGCAAGGACGTCCTCCGTCGTAACACGTCCTAGCAAGCGCGACGCTTGCGACACGGCCGACGGGACGTCGGCGCTACGGCGTCTCGGATCATGGAGCCCTCAGCCCCCTAGTTTTGGCGGTTCCGTCCGGGGTCTTCGCGTTTGCGCGGCCCGAGGCTCCGACCTTAGCGTGCCGCCATGTCGTCGCGTCTTGCTGGCCGGTGGGTCCTCGTCACCGGCGCCTCGTCCGGAATCGGTGCCGCAACCGCCCGGGCTTTCTCCGCCGAAGGTTGTCGCCTCCTGCTGGGTGCTCGCCGCACGGACCGCATCGAGGCGCTCGCCGCCGAATGTCGCACGATCGGCGCGGCCGAAGCCCACGCCCACGCGCTCGACGTCGCCTCCACAGACAGCGTGAAGACCTTCGTCGCCTGGGCCGGGCAACGCATCGCCACCTGTCCCGCGCCCGAGGCCAACGT
>CBFGQE010000363.1:0-3946 GCA_965650815.1 uncultured bacterium | reverse complement strand
GGCGGATTCTCGTTCAGCGCCGCTGCAGCTTGTGGGCGGAAGGTTTTCCGGTGCTTTCGCGGATGACGATTTCGGCGGGGAGACGTTTGGGGTCGGGCTTGTCCCCGGCGAGGAGGGCGTTCATCAGCTCGAAGGCGGCGAAGCCCAGGCGCAGCTTGGGCTGGCGCATGGTGGTGAGGGGCACCCGGAAATGTTCGCTGATGAGGATGTTGCCGAAGCCGACCATCGACAGGTCGTCCGGGATGCGCACGCCTTGCTGGAGCAGGGTGGTGCCGGCTCCGATGGCCACGAGGTCGTTGAAGGTCTGCACGGCGGTCACGTCGGGCATCTCGTTCAGCATCTGGAGCGCGGTCGCTTCGCCCTCTTCCACGGTGGCTCCGGCGGAGAAGACGAGCCGTTCATCGGGTTCGATGCCCGCCTCGCGCAGGGCGCGCTGGTAGCCTTCGAGCCGATCCTTGGCGGTGGGAGAGGTCTGGGGGCCGGAGAAGTAGGCGATGCGGCGGTGGCCGAGCTCGATCAGGTGGCGCGTCGCGATCTGGCTGGCGAAGACGTCGTCGGTCTCCACGTTCACGAAGTCGCGGCAGAAGTCCGCCACTTGGCCGAGAATGACCGTCGGGACGCCGCGTTTGCGCAGTTCGGCATAGGCGGCGGTGGGGCCGCCGAAACGGTAGGCGGGGAAGATGAAGAGGCCGTCCACCCGGCGGGAGATCATGCGGCGGATGCAGGCTTCCTCGCGGTCGGGCTTGTTGAGCGAGTGGGTGATGAGCAGGTCGTAGCCGAGCTCGTTGGCCTTTTCCTCCAGCGCGAGGATGACGCGGGCGTAGAGCGGATTGGCCACGGAGGGGAGGATGAGCCCGAGGAGCCGCGTGGTCCGGCTGCGCATGTTCTGCGCCATGATGTCGGGCACGTAGCCGAGCTCGTCGGCCAGCTTGCGGACCTTGGCCTTGGTCTCGGCGGAGATGTCCTTGGCGTCGCGCATGACCTTGGAGACGGTCATGACGGAGACGCCGGCGCGTTCGGCGATGTCTTTCAGTCGGATCATGGCGTGGGTTCCGGTCGGCTAGGTGTTGGAGCCGCTCCAATGCAGCTTGCGGCGCAGGGTGTCGAAGAAGCTGGTCCCCTCCAGGTGCAGCAGGCGCACGGAGCGGCGGCTGCGCCGGACGGTCAAGGTGTCGCCCTGGCGGATCTCGACGGAGACCTGGCCGTCGGCCGTCGCGACCATCGCCATCTTCGGCGTCAATGCCTTCACCTCGATCTTCGAATCGAAGCTCACGATGACCGAACGGTTCGAGAGCGTGTGGGGGCAGATCGGCGTCAGGGCGAAGACCTTGGCGGTCGGATGGACGATCGGGCCACCGGCGGAGAGGGAATAGGCGGTGGAACCGGTGGGCGAGCTGATGATCAGGCCGTCGCTGCGGTAGTGCGTGAGCGTGTCGCCGTCCACCCGGACATCCAGCTCGATCATGCGCGACTCGGCGCCGCGCGTGATGGTGACGTCGTTCAACGCGCGGAACCGCTGTTCGCGGCCACCGGCGCGCACCGTGACGTCGATCAACGGCCTCGTCTCCACCTGGACCCGGCCTTCCCAGATCTTCTGGAGCGCCTGGTCGAGCTGATGGGCGGGCACGTCGGTGAGGAAACCCAGGCGCCCGGCGTTCACGCCCACGATCGGGAGCTTCGCGCCGTCCAGACCGCGCGCCACCCGCAGGATCGTGCCGTCGCCGCCGAAGACGACGAGCAGCTGGGCTTCGCGCCCGAGCGCCTTGAGATCCGGCAGCACCCGGCCGGGGGAACCGGCCGCGTCGGCGGTGGACTGGTCCACCAGCACCTCGGAGCCGCGACGACGGAACCATTCGGCCGCCGTCTTGAGGAGCTTCACGGCCGAAGGCTTGACCGTGTTGGTCACGAGCCCCACGCGGCGCAGGTTGTCAGGCGGCGGTTTCAAGCAGTGCGAGGAATTCCTTGTTCCCGGCCGGACCGAGCAACGGCGAAGCCGTCACCCCTAACCAGCGGAAACCGGCGGCAGCCTCCGCAAAATGCCGCAGCTCGGCAACCACGCGTTCATGGATCGCGGGATCGGTGATGACGCCCTCGCCCTTGGACACCTCGTCCTTGCCCGCCTCGAACTGCGGCTTGATCAGCGCGACGATCCGGCCGCCGGGTTTCACCAGCGGTTTGGCTGCGGGCAGGATCTTGGTCAGGGAGATGAAGGAACAATCGGCCACGATCAGATCGACGGGCGTGAACGGGGCGGGGAACGACGATGCCGTGAGGCTGCGCGCATTGGTCCGTTCCATCACGACCACGCGCGGATCGTTCCGCAGCTTCCAGGCCAGCTGGCCCTGGCCGACATCGACCGCGAAGACGCGGGTGGCGCCGTGTTGCAGCAGGCAATCGGTGAAGCCGCCGGTGGACGCGCCGAGATCGATGGCGGTGAGTCCGGCGACCTCGAGGGCGAAGTGCTGGAGGGCGTGCTCCAGCTTGTGGCCGCCGCGAGAGACGAACTTTTCGCGCTCGGTCAGTTCGAGCTGGTCGGAGTCCTTGGTCCTGTCGCCCGGCTTCTTGGCGGGCTGGCCATTGACGCGCACCTGTCCGGCGAGAACGGCGCGCTGCGCCTTCTCCCGGCTTTCGATCAATCCGCGCTGCACCAGGGCCTGGTCGAGGCGCATGGCTCCTTTCTGCCCCGGTCCGTTCACTTCGCGGCGTAATACTTCGTGGCGTAGTCCTTCACCATGCGGTTGGTGCTGAACTGGGCGGCGAGCGTGGCCATCGAGCGGCGCATCTTCTGCACCCACTGGCGCGGGATGCCGTGGGTGTCGCGGTCGAAGAAGCAGGGGACGACCTCCTCGGTCAGCGCCTGGTAGAGGTTGGCGCTGTCCTGGCGGTCCTGCTCGTCGATGTTGTCGGGGTGCGAATCCTCGCCGATGGCGAAGCCGTTGTGGCCGTCGTAGCCCTCGCGCCACCAGCCGTCGAGGATGCTGAGGTTCAAGCAGCCGTGGACGGTGGTCTTCATGCCGGAAGTGCCGGAGGCTTCGAGCGGACGGCGCGGGTTGTTCAGCCACACGTCGCAGCCGGAAACCATCTGACGGGCCACGTGGATGTCGTAGTTCTCCAAGAAGACGAGGTGGCCCTTCAGCTCGCTGTATTTGCTGAGGTGGATGACCTTCTGGATGTATCTCTTGCCCTCGTCGTCGCGCGGATGGGCCTTGCCTGCGAAGATGAACTGCACGGGCCGCTGGGTGTCGCGCACCAGCTTCACCACGTTCTCGAACTGGTCGAAGATCAGCGGCGCGCGCTTGTAGGTGGCGAAGCGGCGGGCGAACCCGATGGTCAGCGCGTCGGGGTTGAGCAGGTGCTCGAAGGCGATGAAGTCCTCCTGCGTGGTGCGATGGCCCTGGGCCATGAGGCGGCGGCGGGCGAACTCGATCAGCTCGCGGCGCAGCCGGTAGCGCAACGCCCACAGTTCTTCGTCGGAAACGAAGCTCGGGTCGGTGGCCATCTTCCAGAATTCCGGCGTGTCCACCTCCTTCTCCCAATGGCTGGTGGCCTTCTTGCTCCAGAAGCTGGTGATCTCGCCGGAAACGGAGCCGGACAAGGCGGGGTTGGCGGCGAAGGCGGTCTTGCGCTTCCAGAACCGGCGCACGGGGCCCTTCATCCAGCCCATGATGTGGATGCCGTTGGTGATGTGGCCGATGGGGACCTCCTCCACCTTCTTGCCCGGATACAGCTCCTGCCACATGTGGCGGCTGACCTCGCCGTGCAGCTCGCTGACGCCGTTGGCGGCGCGGGAGAACTTCAGCGCGAGCACCGTCATGCAGAAGGGCTCGTTGGCGTCGGCGGGATTCACGCGGCCCAGCGCCATCAGTTCATCGAACGACAGCTTGAGCTGGTTCTGGATCTTGTTCAGCGCATAGCCCATGAGGTCGGCGCTGAAGCGGTCGTGCCC
>CBFGQE010000362.1:0-3964 GCA_965650815.1 uncultured bacterium | reverse complement strand
CGAGGAAGTGCTCGAAGGCGACAAGGTTCTTCCCTGATCCGGCCCGATGAAACTCCGCTTCGTCCATCTGCTCCTGCTCGCCGCTCTGGCCCTCGGGGCAACCGGCTGCCAAAGCGACGACGATCCACGGGTGTCCGAACGCCCTTGGACCCGCACCCAAGGCTGGGAAAACGGGCTCCCTCAGGAAATGTTCGAAGGCCGCTGATCGAATTCCGTTCCACGACAAAGCCGCTCTTTTGGAGCGGCTTTTTTGTTGCCCCGGCGCTTCCGGAAAAAGCACCCGCAACCTTATTCGGCCTTTGGTTTTCGGTCTGCGTCCTTCACTTGGCGAATTCTACGCAGCGGGTTTCCCGGAGCACGGTCACGCGGATCTGGCCGGGATACTGGAGCTCGTCCTCGATGCGCCGGGCGATGTTCCGGGCCAGCATGAGGCTCTCGTCGTCGGTGACATGCTCTGGTCGGACCAGCACGCGCACTTCGCGACCCGCTTGAACCGCGTAGCATTTCTCGACGCCCGGAAACGACAGGCCGATCCGCTCCAGATTCTCCACGCGCCGAAGATAGGTCGTCATCGTTTCTGACCGCGCTCCGGGCCGCGACGCGCTAATGGCGTCGGCGGCGCTGACCAGGATGCCGAGCAGCCCAACGTGCGGGACCTCTTCGTGATGCGAGGCGATGCCGTTGACGATGTCGTCCGGCTCCCCGCAGCGCTTGGCGATGTCCGCGCCGACGAGGGCGTGGGCCCCTTCGACCTCGTGGTTGACCGCCTTGCCGATGTCGTGGAGCAGCCCGGCACGTTTGGCCGCGATCAGCGGGATGCCGATCTCGGAGGCCATCAATCCGCACAACTGCGCGACCTCAACAGAATGGTCGAGGATGTTCTGGGAGAAGGAATGGCGGAACCGGAGCCGTCCGAGCAGCTTCACCAGCTCCGAGTGCATCGGGCCGACGCCGGCTTTGACGACCGCGTCTTCGCCCGCGCGCAGGATCGTCTCGTCCATTTCCTCCGTGACCTTGGCCACGACCTCCTCGATGCGGGTCGGATGGATGCGCCCATCCAGGATCAACCGCTCCATCGCCTCGCGGGCCACGGCGCGGCGGACGGGATCGAAGCCGGAAAGGACGACGGCGTTCGGCGTGTCGTCGATCAACACGGTCACTCCCGTGGCCTGTTCGAAGGCGCGGATGTTCCGGCCCTCGCGGCCGATGATGCGACCCTTGATGTCGTCGCCGGTGAGCGCGACGGTCGCGGTGGAGATGTCGGAGGTGTGGGTGCCGGCGTAGCGCTGGATAGCCACGGTGAGGATCTTCCGGGCGGTTTCCTCGGCGCGGACCTTGGCTTCCTCCAGGACGTTGCGCGCCAGCCGGGCGGCGTCGCTCATCGACTCGTCCTCGATCTGCTTGAGCAACTGCTCGCGGGCCTCGGCGGGATTGAGGCCGGAGATGCGGCTGAGCGCCTGCTTGTTCTGCTCGGCCAGTTCGCGGGCTTCCTTCTCCCTCGCCTCCAGCAAGGCCGCGCGCTGGTCGAGCTTGCGGGCCTCCGCCTGCACGAGTTCCTCGCGCCGCATCACGTCGGCGGCGTTGCGTTCGGAAAGGGCCATCCGGTCGGTGGCGGCCTGCTCCACCAAGGAAGCCTGTTTGAAACGTTCGGCGATCTCCGCCTCGGCTTTGCGCCGGGCCTGCATGGCCTCCTCGCTGGACGCCAGCCGCGCCTCGCGGATGAGCGCGTCGGCCTCGCGCCGGGCGGCGTCGAGCAGAGACTGCCGCTCCATGTCATGGGCAACCTTGAGGCTGCGCTGCTTCCAGCGGACCAGCCAATAACCGGCGGCTGCCCCGACAAAAAACACCGTCGTGCCGCCGATGAGACCTTCGGATAACGTCATTCGTCAAAACCGGCGTCAACCGGCGGCCAGCCGCCATTGCACCGGTGTCAGGATCGAGTTCATCAACCGGTCGTGAGGCTCCAGCGGAACCTCCCCGACCAGCTGCCATTCAAACAGCACTCCACAGCGATGACCGGAAACGTCCGCCAACAGGCGGTCGTAGAACCCCTTCCCTCTCCCCAGCCGGGCACCTTTCGCGCTGAACGCTAGCCCCGGCACCAAAACCAAGTCCAGAGGCTTTAACGGAACCACTGGAGCGGCGGCCGAAGGTTCCCAGATGCCGAACTCGCCCCGCACCAAATCCCGTTCCCAATCCCGCACCTCCGCCGCTTCGTAGAGACCGGTCGCAGCGGAAAATCGCGGCAAAGCCACGGTCTTGCCTTCGCTGATCGCCCGTCGCAGCAACGGCGCAAGGTCCGGTTCATCCGCGCGCGCCGCGAAGGCCAGAATGCCCCGCGCCCCTTGCCAGAGCGGCAGCCCGGCCAACACGCGACACAACGTCTTGGAATCCGCCGCGCGTTCCTCCGGCGTCATAGCCGCCAACCGGTGACGCTGCTCCGCGCGCAGGGCGCGTTTCTGTTCGAGCAATGTCATGGGAAGCGGAGAAACGCTGAACGCTGAACGCTGAACGCTGAGCGTCGAAGGCAAGCGCCGCCGCCCCCTGCTGCGACGTTCAGCGTTCGACGTTGGGCATTCAGCGTTTTCATTCCTTCTTCTTCCACGCCTCTTCCGCCAACGCCCGCCAGCGATCCACCCGGTCCTTGATCTTCTTCTCCGTCCCCTGCTCCGTCGGCTCGTAGTAGCGCAGCTTCGCGCCCAGGTAATCCTGGGGCACGAAATGGTCCGGGAAGTCGTGCGCGTATTGGTAGCCGACGCCGTGACCAAGGGTTTTCGAGCCCTTGTAATGGCCGTCGCGCAGATGATCTGGAACCGGCAGCGTGCGTCCGTTCTTCACGTCGGCCAGCGCCTTGTCGATGGCCACGATGGCGGAGTTGCTCTTGTTGGCCGTCGCCAGATAGATCGTCGCCTCGGCGATGGGGATGCGCGCCTCGGACCAGCCGACGAACGCCGCCGCCTCGTGCGCCGCCACTGCCAGGACCAGCCCCATCGGATCGCCCAAGCCGATGTCCTCCGCCGCCGAAATCAACATGCGCCGCGTGATGAAGCGCGGGTCTTCCCCGGCGTAGATCATCTTCGCCAACCAATAGAGGGCCGCGTCGGGATCGCTGCCGCGAATGGATTTGATGAAGGCCGAGATCGTGTCGTAGTGGCCGTCCCCGTCGCCGTCATAGACCACGGCCTTCTTCTGGATGCACTGCTCGGCCACCGCGAGGTCGATGCGGATTTTTCCATCGGCCGACGGCGCCGTGGTCAACGCGGCGATCTCCAATGACCCCAGCGCCTTCCGCGCGTCGCCGTCCGAAACCCTCGCCAAATGCGCCAACGCCTCCTCGGCCACGTCCAACGGCATGTGACCCAGCCCCCGCTCCGGCAGGGCCACCGCGCGCCGGAGCAAGCCGAGCAGATCCTCCTCGGAAATGGGTTTCAGCTCGAAGATCTGGGAGCGCGAGACGAGCGGTGCGTTGACGAAGAAAAACGGATTGTGCGTCGTCGCGCCGATCAGCAGGACCACGCCCGACTCCACGTCGGGCAACAGGACGTCCTGCTGGGCTTTGTTGAAGCGGTGGATCTCGTCGATGAAGAGGATCGTCGGCTGGCCCGAGTTCTCCAGGCGGTTGCCGGCGGCGGCCAACACGCGGCGCATGTCCGCCACGGTCGATTCCACGCCGCTCAACCGCTCAAAGCGGCACTTCGTGCGCGCGGCGATGATCTGGGCCAACGAAGTCTTGCCCACGCCTGGCGGCCCGTAGAAAAGCAGCGACTGGATACGGTCCGCCTCGATGGCGCGCCGCAGCAACATGCCGTGGGCGAGGATGTGCTGTTGGCCGACGTATTCCTCCAGCGTGCTCGGCCGCATCCGCGCCGCCAGCGGCTGCGCCGCCGTGGCCGAACGCACCGCCGACGGCGCGGCGGGAGCGGCGGGCGGAGGCGAGAAGAGATCATCGTTCGGCATAAGCAAA
>CBFGQE010000361.1:0-3976 GCA_965650815.1 uncultured bacterium | reverse complement strand
CGATGCAGGACGTGGCCCTGGAATCCATCACGGTTCAGCAGGTGAACGGCCTGCTCGGTTCCGACGTTTTCCCGATTCAATGGACGGAGACGCGTAATGGCCATCCCTTCGGTCATCAGAACTATCTTGCGGGCTTTCTGCTGCTCACGCTCCCGTTCTGGCTGGCGGAACTCGGGGCGGCGGTGCGCTGGCGACGGCTGGTCGGGTTGGCGGGATTGGTGGTCGGGATCGTCGCGCTGGGCAGCACCATGACGCGGGCCGCGCTCCCGGCCCTGGCCGGAATGCTGGTCCTGATCCTGGCTTGGACCGGGTGGCGTCGTGTCTGGACCGTGCGTCGCTGGGCGTTGTGGCTGCTGGGCGGATCGGCCGTGGTGACGGGTCTCTTTCTCGCCAATCCCCGCACCCAGATGATGCTCGATCAGGGCCAGGGCGTGTCCGCCGCGTGGCAAACCGATGTCCGCCAGCAGATGCTCCAGGCGGGGCTGCGGTTGCTGGAGGGTCGCGCCGCGCTCGGCATCGGCCCGGGCAACGTGGCTTCCGAATACCCGCGGGTTCGCGGCGCTCTGGCCGCCGGTCTTGAGTCGAACTACCAGCTGCACAACACGCCCCTTCAGCTCGCGGTGGAAACCGGCTGGATCGGTCTCGGCACCGTGCTCGTGCTGGGCTTGGCCAGCGTCGCGCGTTGGTGGCGTCTGGCACCCGGAGCGAAGGCCGGTGAACTGCCGGTGGCGTTCTGGGCCGGGGTCGGTTTCCTGGCCTATGCCGCGTATTCCCTCAGCGACTACCAGCTCGATGTCGTGACGATCAGCTCTCTCGTCGGGCTGTGCTTGGGGTTGCTCTGGGCTCAAGAACCGACCAACGGAGCCACGGAAGCCAGCGGTTCACGATTTGGTTTCGGCCGAAGCGCCGCCATCGCCTCCGTCCTGCTGCTCGCCGGGATTCTCGGCGCGGGCGCGTGGCAGGGCCGCGCCCGGGCGCGTTTCCACGAAGCCGTCGCTGCGGTTCGCCAAGGAGACGCCGTCGCCTTCAACGCCCTGGCGGAAGCCGCCCATCGTCTCGATCCGAAGAATCCGTTCTACCCGGAAAAGCTCGGTGCCTGGCACGTGGAGGCGCTCGTGCGCTCGACCAATTCCGCCGCGGCGGATCTCCACCGCGCCAAAGCCATCCGCTGGCTGGAAGCCACGCTGGAGGCGGAGCCCGATGCGGAATACGCGCACTTCAACCTGGCCTGGCTGAAGCTCGAATCGGCTCCGGACGCCGCGCTGCGCCACTTCCACCGCGCCGCCCATCTCGTGCCCGACCGCAAGGGCGTTTACTGGGGAAGCGCGACCGCCCTCGCCGCGCTCGGCCATGCGCGCGAAGCCGCCGAGGCGCTCGCCCTTGAACTCATGCTCGATCCCGGTTGGCTCCAAGCCCCATCCCCGTGGCTAAGGGAGCCTTTCCCTGAATTGCGTTCCAACGCGGTCGAACACGCCCGCCAGTTCCTGGATACGGCCGCGCACGAAACCGGTGCCCCTTGGCTGCGGCAGAAGGCCGACACAATCGGCTGGCTCGCGCGGCATCCCGTGGGTTCCGGCGAGGGGCGCATCGTCCACGCGGCGGCTTGGTGGGCCTTGACGATCCCTCCGGGCGGCGACGAGCCGCCCGTCTCGGCCGATTCCGCTCCGTGGGAACTGGTCCGGGCTGCTTGGAGGTCAGGCTCCGCCGGAGAAAAGCGTCGGCTGCTCATCCAGGCCAGCTACCGTTCGACCCGCAAGGTGCCGGCCGAGGAACGTCTTAGGGCCTGGGTGGAGCGCGTCTCGTTGGATTCATGGGCCGAAGTGGTGCGCGCCGAGCCCGCGTGGGAACTTCTTTCCGGCTACCGTCGCCAACGCTCGGGCTACAACCTCATCGCCCGCCACGCCGAAGGGGCGAAACCAGCGGACCTCCCCAACTACGAGGAGAACACTTTCTACGAAACTTTCTTCGCACCTCTGGCCGGGCTGAAGAGCGACGTGCCTTCGCCATTCTTTCTGCGCGAGCTGGACCGCATCGTCGATCCCGTGCTGAAGCCGTGAGGCCGTTGGCCGGGCCTGTCCTGAGCTTTGCGGAAGCTATCTCGTGCAAAGGCCGCCTAGCCCGCGAAGGGAGGGCGGAAGTGTTTTCTTCCTTCGCGCCCGTTGCGTCCTCTGCGTGAGCGGATGTCCCCCGATGCCGCCGTCACTTCCCCGACTTCAGTTCCAGGAACCAGTCGCCGGGCTCGGGAGTGGGAAATTCGATCCTCGCCGCCGTCACCACGCCGATGGCCGAGTGCGCCGCGCCGGTGCGCGGGTTCAACCAGCGCGCCTGGCAGTTCTTGGGCACCGCTCCCAGAGCCACCGACACGCTCCGCTCGCCCGGCGTGTAGGCGAGGAACCAGTCTCCGCTGTCCGTCCGCAGAGCCACGATCTGCCGTGCGGGATCGGCACCGTTGGCCGGCTGCGCGACCAGCTCGGGGCACGAGCGCAGCCGCCAGAATTCGACCGCGTTCAGCGTCTCGAAGAGCGCCGTGTTCTGCCCGCGCGCGGCCGGGGACATCAGGTTGCCCGCCTCGCCGAGATCGGAGGCCGGGTTGTTGAACAGGGCCTGGAAATACGGCGCGCGCACCGCCTCGTTGTCCAGCGGCGGCGCGTTCAGCCGCTCCATCTGCGCCGGGGCCGTGCAGTAGAAGGAGCCGGAGATCCCGTGCAGCCCGGTGTTCGCGGAGTCGCTGCACTCCGTCTTCCAGGTCCAGCGCCCGGCTTCGTTCGGCACGAAGCGCACCTGCCAGTTCTGCCCGCCCCGATACGCCGCCGGGACGACCATCTCGCGGCCGCCGTTCGAGGCGAAGCGCACCACCACGCGGACCGACGTCGCGTTCGTCTCATACACGCGCGCGCTGGAGAAGGTCCGCTCGAACACGCTCCATTTGCCGAGACGCGTCTCCGCCTCCACGGGCTTCGTCGCGCAGCCCACCAGGGCCGAGGCGGCCACCGCCGCCAGGAACCCGGCCTTGCCGGAAAAATTCTTCGCCACCGCCACCGCGCTCTTGGATGCGTTCATGGGCCGAACACAGCCCCAATCCGTTTCCCCTGTCAAACCCACCGGCGTTGCACCCGCCGATGCCGCCGCTATCTTCGCCCTCCCGTGAACGACATCTGCGCAACCGAACTCCGCGAAGTGGCCGACGGCGTCCTCGTCTGGTCCTGCTATTCGCCGCACCACAAGGTGGAGCTCACCTCCACCGCCGTGCTCCACAAGGGGTTCATCTACGTCTTCGATCCCATCCCGCTCGCCGGCGGTCCGCTGCGCGAGCTCGAATCCATGGGCCGTCCCTGGGCGATCATCCTCACCAACGAGAACCACACCCGCGCGACCCTCGACTTCAAGCGCCGTTGGCAGACCACCGTGCTCACCCATCCCCGCGCCCAGGTGGATGTCCCCGAGATCCAATACTTCGCCCGGCTTCAGGAACGGTGGGAGGACTGGAAGCTCATCCACCTGGCCGGCGCCGTTCCGGGCGAACAAGCCTTCTACCTCAAGCCCCGAAACCTCCTCGTCGTGGGCGACGCGCTGTTCAACCTTCCCGAGCACGGCGGCTTCCAGATCCTGTCCGATAAATACTGCGAAGACCCCGCCATGCTTCGCCGCAGCCTCGGCCAGCTCGTGGACCTGAACGTGAAGACCCTCACCTTGGCCCACGGCCAACCCATCACCGGCAACGTCCGCCAGCGCCTCCGCGATCTGCTGGGCAACGACGCGAAGTAACGACCTGTTTCCGTAGCGGCGAACGGGAGTTCTCCGGTGATCAAGTAGACGGTCAATCGACCTGGCAGCAACCCACCCGGAACTTCAGCGTTGGACGTTCAATGTTCGAAGTTCGATGTTTCCCCTTGCTCGTCCCCGCTTGCACTCCAAGTCCCGCGATCTACCCTCTCCCAATGGCCAAGCCCGCCAAAAAGAAAGCCGTCATGATCGG
>CBFGQE010000360.1:0-3977 GCA_965650815.1 uncultured bacterium | reverse complement strand
GCGAGGTTCGCGGGCAACGTCCACGGCGTGGTCGTCCAGATCAGCACCCAGGTGTTGGGCGTGCCGACGACGGGGAACTTCACGAAGACGCTCTGGCTGACGTGGTCGGCGTATTCCACCTCGGCCTCGGCCAAGGCGGTCTTGAAGGGAATGCTCCAATAGACCGGCTTCTTGCCGCGATAGACGAAGCCCTGCGCGACGATGTCGGCGAACATCCGCAGCTCCTCCGCCTCGTAGCTCTTGTTCAGCGTGAGGTAGGGATTCTCCCAATCGCCCAGCACGCCGAGGCGTTTGAACTGGCCGCGCTGGAGGTCGATGTATTTGCGCGCGTAGGCGTCGCAGGCGGAACGGATCGTGGCGGCATCGGCCTCGATCTGGCCGGCGGCGCGCAGCTCCTGCGACACCTTCGATTCGATGGGCAGGCCGTGGCAGTCCCAGCCGGGAACGTAGGGCGCGTCCTTCCCCTCGAGCGTGCGGAACTTGATGATGATGTCCTTGAGGATCTTGTTCAGCGCGGTGCCGACGTGGACATCGCCGTTGGCGAAGGGCGGGCCGTCGTGCAGGACGAACTTCTCGCGGCCGGCGCGCGCGACGCGGATGCGGCCGTAGAGCCCGGTAGCCTCCCATTGGGCGAGGCGCTGGGGTTCGCGGGCGACCAGGTCGGCCTTCATCGCGAAGTCGGTCTTTGGCAGGTTCAGCGTGTTCTTGTAGTCCATACGGCGCAATCGGAGCGCGGACGCTAGCAACCGGGGGACGGCGCTTCAAACGGCAAAAACGGGCGCAACGGGGGAAACAGCGAACGCTCAACGGCCAACGCTGAACGTCGAAGGAATGGCCGGAGGTCGTCCGTTCGAAGTTCAGAGTTCAGCGTTGGGCGTTCGATGTTTTCGGATTCCGCACGGTCTGCTACGGCTCCTTCACGCAACGAAACCCCACGTGGTTGCTGCCGGTGCCGACCTCGCCCTTGCCGCGCGTGCCCACCATGTAGCGGGTGCAATACTGGTCGGTGCAGAGGAAGGAGCCGCCGCGCTGCACGCGCTTGGCCCGGCCGGGCTCGGCGGGATCGAACGATAGGGCCGGGCCCGTTGGATTGCGGGCGACGGCACCGCCCCGCGCGAGTTCGGCGTAGGCGTCGGGCCGATACCAGTCGCTGCACCATTCCCAGACGTTGCCCGCGAGGTCGTGCAGGCCGTAGCCGTTCGGCGGGAACTGCGCGACGGGCGCGATGCCTTTGAAACCGTCCCCACCCGTGTCGCGGTGCGGAAATTCACCTTGGAAGATGTTCGCCATCCAACGGCCTCCGGGCTGGAGGTCTTCGCCCCAGGGATAGGTTTCTCCGGACCGCCCGCCGCGCGCGGCAAACTCCCATTCGGCCTCGGTGGGAAGCCGTTTCCCCGCCCAAGCCGCATAGGCTTCCGCATCCTCGTAGGCAATGTGGACCACGGGCTGGCTGCCCTTGCCCGCGAGGTCGCTGCCGGGACCGAACGGGTGCCGCCAGTTCGCGCCCTGCACGTAGCTCCACCAGCGGAAATGGCTGTCCAAAGGCACCGGTTGATCCGGCGGGGTGAAGACGGCCGATCCGGCCACGAGGTTCTCCACGGGCACTCCGGGAAACTCCTCCGCCAATGGCACGCGTTCGGCCACGGTCACGTAGCCGGTGGCCTCGACGAACTTCGCGAACTGGTCGTTCGTCACCTCCGTCGCATCCATCCAAAAGCCGTCCACCGCCACGCGATGGATCGGCCGGGCATCGTCCATCGCCTCGCGGCCGCCGCAGAACAGCTCGCGCGGATCGGCGCTGCCCATCGAGAACTGTCCGCCGGGAATCCACACCATGCCCTCGGGCGCTGGTCCCGGTGCCTCCACGGACCCGATCTCCGAAGCCTGGAACGAAGAGGATTTGCGGTGCCGCATGGCGGCTGGACCGGAACCCTCCGGTCCCCAAAACAGCCACCAGCCCAAGCCCGCCGCCGCCAAGCCCCCGAGGATCAGCGGCACAAAGCTCCGTTTGCCCGCACTGGCTCCGGGCCCGCGTTGGTTGGCGCGTTTCGCCATCGGTCCGAAGGCCGAATGGCCTACTTCGCCAGGACCACGTCCGGCTCCGGCGGCTTCTCCTCGGCGGCCTTTTCCTCGGCCGGTTCCGTTCCCGGGGCGACGGGTTTCTCGGGCACCAGCAGGCGGGCACCCTGCTGGTCGGCGTTTTCGTCGGCCTTGTGGAACTTCACGCTGACGATCTTGCTCACGCCGTGTTCCTGCATGGTCACGCCGTAGAGCGCGTCGGCCATGCTGATGGTGCGCTTGCTGTGGGTGATGATGATGAACTGGCTCTGGCCGAGGAACCGCTGGAGCACCTTGATGAAGCGGTTGATGTTCGACTCGTCGAGCGGGGCGTCCAGCTCGTCCAACACGCAGAACGGCGAGGGCTTCACCTGGTAGATGGAGAAGAGCAGCGCCACGGCGGTCATGGTCTGTTCGCCGCCGGAGAGGAGGCTGATGGTCTGGAGCTGCTTGCCGGGAGGGCGGGCCACGATCTCGATGCCGGCTTCCAGCGGGTCTTCGCCTTCCTGGAGGATGAGGTCCGCTTTGCCGCCGCCGAAGATCTCGGTGAACATCGCGCGGAAGTTGTCGCGGATCTGGTTGAAGGTGCCGATGAACATCTCCTTCGTCTGGCCGTTGATCCGGTTCAACACGTCCATCAGCTCGGCCTTGGCCTTCACCAGGTCGTCATACTGCGTCGTGAGGAAGGTGTGGCGCTGCTCGGTCTCGTCGTATTCCTCGATGGCCACGAGGTTGACCGGGCCCATCTCGTCCACGCGCTTCTGGAGCTGCGCGACCTGGTCGGCCACGGCCTTCCAATCGGTGCTGAGGCCGCGTTCCTGCATCTCCTCGGGCGTGAGCGTCTCGACCTTGGGTTGGCCGCCTTCGCTGGCGTCGGTCAGCGTGATGCACTCGCTGCGGATGTCGTCGAGGTTGAGCTGGTATTTCTGCTGGATGCGCTCGCGCAGGTTCTGCACGGCCATCGTCTTCTGCGTCAGCTCGACTTCCAGGCGGCCGCCGAGGGTCTGCAATTCCATCAACCGGCTGCGATGGGCGCGAAGTTCCTCCTCGCGGCTGGCGATCTGGAGATCCTGTTCGCGCTTCTGGTCGATGAGATCGGTGAGGCGGATGTTGTTCTGCTCCCGCTCGTGGGCGAGGCGGGAAATCTCCTGCCGGGAATCGGCGATCTCGGTCTCGAACTGCTCCTTGCGCGTGAGGAACGAACCGCCCTCGCGGCGGCGGGTCTCGATGAGCTGGCCCAGTTCGCGGACGCGGGCCTCCAGCGGAATGCGCTGACGGCCGAGCGCGCCGGCCTGCTGCTCCTCGCCGGTCAAGGTGACGCGGGCCTCGGTCAAGGCGGCGTTGGCGGCATCGCGCATCTGGCGCTGTTGCTCCAGCTCTCCGGTCAGCTCCTCGACGCGGCCAGCGAACGACTGTTCTTGGCTCTCCAGTTCGGCGATGCGGGCAGCGGCCTGGGCACGTTTCTCGGCGGCTTGGCGATCCTGGCCGACGAGGTTGTTCAGTTCGTGGGTGACGTTCTGGAGCTTCTGCGTGAGCTGGCGCTGGCTGTTCTGGAGCGCGCGGAATTCGCCTTCGCGGCTGGCGATGGCGACCTCCTGCTGGCGCAGTTCGGTGCGCGCTTGTTCGAGGCTGGCTTGGATCGCGGTCTGCTCGCTCTGGAGCGCGGCCTTGTTGCGGTTGGCTTCTTCGACCTGCGCGGCGAGGGCGGCGAGCTGCGACTGGAGTTCGGCGATCTGGTTCTTGCGGCCCAGGATGGACGAAGGCGCTTTGCCGCTGGTGCCGTTGCCGTTCGCGCCGCCGGTGAAGACGCCGTGGCGGTTGAGCAGCTCGCCTTCGAGCGTGACGAAGTCGAACGCCCCGCCGGTCTCCTGCCACAGCGCCGTGGCGATGGCCAAGGACTCGACGATCAACGTCCGGCC
>CBFGQE010000359.1:0-3977 GCA_965650815.1 uncultured bacterium | reverse complement strand
CTCAGTTCTTCGTCACGGAAACGTTGTCGATATACACCGGCATGTCCTGCGGCGAGAAGCCGTAGAGGCCGGGCGAGCCGCTCTGGTGCGCGTTCTTGTGCGGCACCTCGATGGACCACGCTTCGGGCTCGGGATCGCCCTTCTTCCACGCCTTGGCCCGGACCACGCCGGAACCGTCGGCCGCGACGTCCACGCGGGCCTTGAGCGTATACCAGGTGTTGGCCGCCCACTTGAAGTTGGACGGATCGGTCACGGCCGGGACGCGCAGGCGCTCGAAGTTCGAGCTGACCTCGATCTTCTGGTCATTGCCCTTGAGCGCGATGAGGTAGCGTTGGCAGATCAGGCCCACCTCCGACATTTTGCGGCGGTTGCCTTCGCTGAAGACGTCGGCCTGGATCGTGTAGTTCTTCATCGTCTCGTCGCCGAGGAACACGGTGGCGCGCTGGAAGAATTTATTGTCCACCGTCTTGTAGAGGACCTTGTTGCCGTCCTTCTCGCGGATCTCGAACTTGAAGCGGGCACCGATCCACGGCAGCGGCGGATAGGCGAACTTGGCCTGGTCGAACTCGCTGGTCTCGACCAGCTCCGCCGCCTCGAAGGTTTCGGAGATCGGGGGATAGGGCAGGACGCGTGCGCGGATCGTGCCCTTCAGATCGCCCAGCGTGGCCATGAACGCGCCGCCGGACGGCGTCTTGTCGGCCGAGGCCACGAGCTCCCCGGAGGAATTGAACTCGCCCTTCATCGTGGACTTCACCCGCGCCGTGGGCGGGATGAAGGAGGCCCACTTCACGGCCGCGTCGGGCTTCAGCTCCTCCACGACCAAGCCCTTGGCGTCGATGGTGCGGATGCGGAAGGTGGCCTTCTCGCCGGGATGCAGGAGGACTTCGGAAGGGATGATCTGGAGCGCGGCCGCCGGGCCGGGCTTGGGCCAGGGCTTTTCGGCGACGGTCTTGACGAGGCCCGCGCTGTCGCCGGCCTTGCCGAAGGCGTAGAGATAGCTGGTGGTCTGCTGGTAGATCTTGCCGTTGTAGGCGGTGGGGGAACCGAAGCAGCGTCCGTCGAGCGCGATGTGGGTGAGGATCTTGCCGTCGGCCGGATTGACCACGTAGAAGCCGCCCTTGGTGCCCGCCTCGCTGCCGCCTTCGCCGCCGCCCTTGCTGCCGGGATCGTCGAGGATGGGCACGTAGATCTTGCCATCGGCGTAGAGCGGGCAGGAGTTGCGCTGCTCGATGCCGAGCTTGGTTTCCCAAAGGGTCTTGCCGGTGTTGATGTCCACCGCGATCAGGTCGCCCTTTTCGGCCACCACGTAGATCGTGTCGCCGACGAGGATGGGGCTGCTGGTGGAGGTGGAGATGTTGGCGCTCCAGAGCTCGACGTCCTTGCGCTCGACGACGACCGGCGCGGCCTGGCCGAGCTTGTAGTCCACCTCGGGGATCTTGAAGCAGACCATTTGGCCGGGCTCATAGGGCGTGCCGTAGATGCCCACGACCTTGTCGTCCTTGTGGACGAGCACGGTGGCGTTGATGCCGGCCTTGCCGAGCGTGACGCGCCAGATGGAATCGCCGGTGCGGGCGTTGACCGCCGCCACGCTGCCGTCGCCGAGCGTGGCGTAGAGCACGCGGAAACCCTTCCACCAGCTCAGATACGGATATGAGAACGAGCTGTCCTTCGGACGGTCTCCGGGCGTCGCGGCCCACACGATGGCGCCGGTCTTCTTGTCGAAGGCGTAGAACCGGTCCGAGCCCGGCCCCTGCGCGCCCCAGTTGGCGGTGATGCCGCGGGTGATGACGAGGTCGCCATCGATCACGGGCGTGGCGGTGCGGCCGTTCGGGAAGGTCAACCGGCCGAGGGATTCTCCGAGGGAATGTTTCCAGAGCAGCTTGCCGTCGGGTGAAAACGCTACTAGCCAGCCCTGCGTGCCCTGGAGATAGACGTTGCCGGTCTCGGGGTCGATGGCGGGATTCGACGAGGCGTAGCGGCTGTAGATGATGTCGCTGAGGAAATCGCTGAACAGGTGTTGCCAGAGCTTCTGGCCGGTCTCGGCGTCGAAGCAGCCGATGCCCTCCTGCAGTTCCGCATCCTCGCCCAGGAAGCCGACGATGTAGAGCTTCCCGTTGGCCACGACGGCCGTGGAAGCGCCGGGGAAGGGGGCTTTCCAGAGCGGCTTGGCGGGATCGAGCTCGGTGGGCAGGCCCTTTTCGGGGGAGACGCCGTTTTGCTCCGGCCCGCGCCACGCGAGCCAGCCCTGGACGGGAGCGGCGGAAAGGGCTGCGACGGAAAGGAGAAGGGAGGCCCCGATGGCGAAGTGAACGTTCGGTTTCATGCCGGGATGACGTTGCGGTTCGCTCGCGGAACGGCGGCGGCGGCCGAACCGGTTCCTGTGAGCGGGCGGACTATTCCGCAGGGTCCGCCAACTGGCAACCGATTTCATACCTACACGTATGAACTGACCGGGAGGAAGGACGAAGCCCGAAGGCCCAAGGCCCAATCCAATTATCCTGTTTGCGCAGCCCGTCCAGTCGGGGGAGCCGGCCCACAGCTTGTAGGCCGGGTTCCCCAACCCGGCGTTCTTCCTCCCGCTTGCCCAGAGAAGGCCCGAGCTATGAATCCCGCGCTTCTTCTTTGGCCTTCAAGTTTCGCCCTTCCCGGGCGTTACAAAACCGGGCATCGGCTCCTTTGACACCCGCCAGGCCGGTCCACAGACTCCGCCCCCATGATCGAATCCATCAGTCTCCTGGCCGCCGCCCCGGTCGAGGTGAGCGGCACCTTCCTGGAACAGCTCGCCATGCCCGCCGTCTGGATCAGCCTCCTCACGTTGACCCTGCTGGAGGTCGTGCTCGGCATCGACAACATCATCTTCATCTCGATCCTCAGCGGCAAACTTCCGCCCCACCAGCAGGCCAAGGCCCGACGCATCGGCCTCATGCTCGCGCTCATCATGCGCGTGCTCCTGCTCCTCTCCATCTCCTGGGTCATGAGCCTCAAGAACGAGCTTTGGCAGTGGGCCCCCTTCGGCCTGCCCCTGCCCAACACCGGCAAGGAGCTGATCCTCTTCCTCGGCGGCCTCTTCCTCATCTTCAAGAGCGTGCGCGAGATCCACGAGAAGCTCGAAGGGCACGACGGTGGAAAGTCCGCCGCCATCGTCCCGACCTTCACCAGCGTCATCACCCAGATCATCCTGCTGGACCTCGTCTTCTCCCTCGACTCCGTCATCACCGCCGTCGGCATGGTCTCTCAGATCTGGATCATGATCACCGCCGTGATCATCGCGGTGGTCGTCATGCTGGTCTTCGTGAACCAGATCAGCAGCTTCGTGGACCGGCATCCCACGGTGAAGATGCTCGCGCTGAGCTTCCTCATCCTCATCGGCGTGCTGCTCACCGCCGAGGGCTTCGGCCAGAAGATCCCCAAGGGCTACGTGTATTTCGCGATGGCCTTCGCCGTCATCGTCGAGATGCTGAACATCCGCGTCCGCTCCAAGAGCGTGAAGGCGGAGGACACGGTGCAACTGCACCAGCCGTATCGGTGAGCCAAGTCCATCTCGTTCTCGGCCTCGTTCTCGTCGTCGGGAAACATCATCTCGATGGGAAACCAAAACCGTAAAGCCACGAAGGCCGAGATGGCCCACGCCCGGAGCGTCATTCGCGACGCCTTTCCGGATCTGGAGCCCGTCTTTGCCGGCCACGGCGACTACGGCGGCCACCGAGCTCCGCGCGACCACACCCTCTCGTTCCGGCTCCGCGATGCGTTGGGTCAGTTCCGTTCTAACGTGGTCTGGCTCCAGCCGCATCATCTGGGCTCGCTCACCAAAGAAGACGTGCTGTCGTTGGTTCAACGAGCCAATGGCCAACGGAAGTGACGGAGAACTGATGCGATGGAGACTCGCGCCAAGAAGTGACACGGCGACGACTGGTTTGGTGCGGAGCGATTCAGCGCCGGAGGCGCGGCAGATATTAGCCCCGGGCGTGAGCCCGGGG
>CBFGQE010000358.1:0-3985 GCA_965650815.1 uncultured bacterium | reverse complement strand
CTGGCGGAATCGGAGGAGAAGTTCGCCACCGCCTTCCGCTCCAGCCCCTACTCCCTGACCATCGTGGAGAAGGGGACGGGCCGTTATCTGGACGTGAACGCGGGCTTCGAGCAGATCACCGGCTACACCCGTGCCGAGGTCGTCGGCCGCACCTCGGTGGAGATCGGCATCTGGGCCGATCTGAAGGACCGCGAGGCGATGCTGGCGGCGTTGGACGAGAACCGGACCGTCCGGGGCATGGAGGCGCGCTTCCGCATCCGCGGCGGCGAGACGATCCTGGCGCGCTACAGCTGCGAACAGATCGAGTTCGGCGGCCGCACCTGCATCCTCATGGCGGCGGAGGACATCTCCCGCCAGCGCGAGGCCGAGGAGACCCGCGCCCACCTGGAGGCCCAGCTCCGCCAGACGCAGAAGCTGGAGGCCCTGGGCCAGCTCGCGGGCGGGATCGCGCATGACTTCAACAACATCCTCGCCGCCATCATCGCCTACACCGAGCTGGCCGAGATGGACCTCGGGAAACCGGACGAGGCCCGCCGCCACCTCTCCCAGGTGCGCAAGGCCGGCGACCGCGCCAAGGATCTCGTGCGCCAGATCCTCGCCTTCAGCCGCCAGCAGAAGCAGGAACGCCGCCCCACCCGGCTCCATCCCGTGATCGGCGAAGTGCTGAACCTGCTCCGCTCCACCTTGCCCGCCACCATCCGGATCGAGGCCCGCATCGACGAACGCGCGCCCGTGGTGCTGGCCGATCCCTCGCAGGTCCACCAGGTGATGATGAACCTGTGCACGAACGCCGCCCACGCCATGCGGGACCGCCCCGGAAAGCTGGAAGTCGTCCTGGAACACTGCGTCGTCACCCCCGCGCAGGCCGCCCTGCACCACGAGCTGCAGTCCGGCTGCTATGCGCGGCTGGTCGTCCGCGACACCGGCCACGGCATGGACGAGGCGACGAGGAAGCGCGTCTTCGACCCGTTCTTCACGACGAAGGCGCCGGGCGAAGGCACGGGCCTGGGGCTCGCGGTGGTCCACGGCATCATGAAGGACCACGAAGGCGCGATCCTGGTGGAGAGCGAGCCCGGCGAGGGCACGGCCTTCTTCCTCTACTTTCCCCTGCACGAGACGGCCGCGCCGGAATCGGCGGGCCGCGGCGAGGCGCTGCCGCGCGGCCAGGGCGAGCGCATCCTCTTCCTCGACGACGAACAGCCCCTTTGCGACGTCGGCCAAAAGCTGCTCGCCCGCCTCGGCTACCAGGTCACGACCGCCACGGACCCGGTCGAGACGCTCCGCCGCTTCCTCGAAGACCCGACCCGCTTCGACCTCGTCATCACGGACCTGACGATGCCGGGCATGACCGGGCTCGATTTCGCCACCGAGGTGCTGGCCACCCGGCCCGACCTGCCGGTCCTCATGGTCAGCGGGTTCTCCGGCACCTGGACGCCCGAGCGCATCCAGTCCCTGGGCCTCCGCGAGCTGATCGCCAAGCCCCTGACCGCCTCCGTGCTCGCCACCGCCGTGCGCCGGCACCTGGACGCGGCGCACAAGGGCTGAACGGCGTCTGGACAACGGCTCCTGCCGCACCTGCGTGGCGCAAGCCTCCGGCTTGCCGTGCCGTCGGCATCCTGTCTGCGAGGGCGTCCTCCAACGAAGCGCGTCCCGGCAAACGCGACGCATGCGCTACGGCCGATGCGACGTCGGCGCTACAGAGGTTCACCGGTGCTTTTGCCGAGAATGGCTCTGCGCCTTCTGTGCCTCTTGGCGGGGCGTCCCTGGGGCTCAGGCTTCGCGAACGGCCCGTTTCCAGATCGGCACCACGCGCTTCATCTCGTCGATCAGCCATTGGCAGGCGGCGAAGGCTTCGGCGCGGTGCGGCGCCACCACCTCCACCCAGAGCGACGCCTCGCCCACGGCCACCACGCCGGTGCGGTGGACGAGCCGGATGGATTCCACCATCGGCCAACGCTCGCCCACGCCCTGGAAGAGCAGGCGGAACTGGTGTTCCGCCATTTGCCGGAACGCCTCGTAATCGATGGCCCGGATGGGTGTGCCGTCTTCCGAGCCCCGCACCATGCCGGAAAAGCTGATCGCCGCGCCCATGCAGCCGGAGGCGCGGCGTTGCGCGACGAGCGCGGCTTCGTCGATGGGCTCGGGCGAGATCACGAGGTGCGTGGTCATGGTCGGCAGGGCGCAGATTGGCGGGCGAGCGGCCGGCTTTGCGACCGCATTTTCGTGGCGACAACGCGGCGGGCTCCGGAGACGTTTCGGCCCCGAGCCATGTTTCCCAGCGACTTCTTCCACCATTGCCCGCGCTGCGCCGCCCAGAACGCCAATCCTCCTGGCGGAGAGACCTTCGACTGCGCCGCCTGCGGTTTCCGGCTCTACTTCAATCCCGCCGCCGCCACCGCCTGCTTCATCGAACGGCCCGACGGCCAGGTGCTCATGATCCGGCGCGCGAAGGAACCGGCGGCCGGCAAGCTCGCCCCGCCCGGAGGCTTCGTGGACTTCGGGGAAACCGCCGAGGACGGCCTGGCGCGCGAGGTCCGGGAGGAAACCGGGCTGGAGCTGCGCGACATCCGCTACCTGACCTCGCATCCGAACCGCTACCCGTTCCGCGAAGTCACCTACCGCATCCTCGATCTCTTCTTCGTGGCCCAAGCGGTCCTACCCGACGCGGCGCGTCCGCTCGACGGGGTGACGGAGATCCTCTGGGTGGATGGCGCGACGTTGCGCCCGGAAGACATGGCCTTCGCCTCGATGGCCGCCGCGCTCCGCGTCTATCAAGGGCGGGCTCGGGGCTGAGCCGGAGCTTGGCTCCTGCGGGCGCGTGGGTCTCGGAACCGATGTGGCAAGCGACGCGCTTCTCTCATCCGGATGATCCGGCGGACGCCAAGGCATGGAACGGGTTGCGGCGCGGCCACGGCCGGATTTTCTCACCCGTCTCCCGACAAAATCCTT
This sequence comes from uncultured bacterium, assembly GCA_965650815.1. Taxonomy (GTDB): domain Bacteria; phylum Verrucomicrobiota; class Verrucomicrobiia; order Limisphaerales; family CANJSG01; genus CANJSG01. The sequence continues at coordinate 1,036 of CBFGQE010000358.1, read as the reverse complement.
GGGCGTTGCCTCAAGTCGGGACCATTCTGTCCGAATCTCACCGCACAATGAGCCTCTCGATCCGTAACCTGCTCACCTGCGCCCTGATGGGCTGCATCTCTTCATCGCTCAACGCCCAAACGTGGACTCCCGCCGCTGCAGGCTTGCCCCTTGGGCCCCAGACCACCACGGGATCGGGAGGCTCCTCCAGCAACTATTTCAACATCACCGGCATCGGACCTTCGGGCGGCAGCGGCTCGCTCTTCGTCGGCATCGGCGGCGGCGGCGTCTATCGCTCCGACAACAACGGCGCGAGCTGGACGGAGGTGAACAACGGGATGTTGAGCACCTTCGACGGAAGGACCCTCGACGCCCGCGCGTTCCACAAGAACGGCAACACCATCCTGCGCCTCGGCACCGCCGGTTCGTGGAACAACCACGCGGGCAGCGCGGTCTTCCGCAGCACCGACAACGGCGCGACCTGGGCGGAGTCGTCCCCTTCGGTCGCGGCCAGCTTTGTGCGCGTGACGGAAGGCGGCGGCCGGCTCTTCGCCGCCAACCAGGTCAGCATTCCCGATCCCTTGGCCAATTCTGCCGGTCCCTACTACTCGACGGACGGAGGTCTGACATGGACCCGTTGGAGCACCGGTTTGGAAACAACCGCCATCGCCTCGTCCACCTTTGGCCTCGTCCATGTGCAGGACCGGGCATTGGTGGCGGTGGCCAATCTTGGTGTCTTTGCCTCCACCGATGGCGGCGTGAGCTATTTCCCGTCCGACAACGGCATCAACCTGGAAGGCACCCTGCATCGCGCCGGCATCTTCTTTTCCGACATGGCGGCCACGCCCGGCGGCACGGTGTATGTGCTGACCAAAAGCGGTCCTTGGTTCGTCTATCGCAGCTCCGACGCAGGCCGGTCTTGGGAACGCATCAACTCCGCGGGCTTGTTCGGCACCAGCACAGGCGACTTCGGCTACTGGCGTCTGGCCGTCGATGGCGAGAACCTCATCGTCGCACCGGCGCGTCTGAGCGGCGTCTCCAAGATGTGGCTCCATCG
>CBFGQE010000357.1:0-3998 GCA_965650815.1 uncultured bacterium | reverse complement strand
CGACTCCAACGCACCGGCGACCTCGGCGCCCTGCCCGCGCAGTCGTTCAACTACACGGCGAACGACGGACTGGTGGGCGACGTCTATGATTCCAACGGCAACACGCGCGTGCCCGGGCCGGCGACCCGAGCGCGAGATCCGCTGACCTCCCTGGCGCCGCTCGCGGCCACGCAGGACATCTACGACTTCGAGGACCGCCTGATCCGCCGCGTGCGCACCGACGGAAGCACGGTGGACTACCGCTACAGCGCCGACGGGGACCGCGTGCGCAGGACGGTCGCGGCGCCCTTCGGCGCGGCCGGCAGCGACCTCGCGTTCCTTGTCGACACCCAGGCGATCGGCGGGCTGCCGCAGGTTGCGGAAGAGCGTGTGTGGACCACCGCCGGCTGGGTGCCGAACCGCGTCTATGTTCACGGCCTCGCGACGATCAGCCAGTCGCAGTGGCTCGGCGAAGCAGGCGCCGAGCAGTGGACCACTCACTACTATCACCACGACGGGCAAAGCAGCGTGCGCCACCTCACCGACGCCGCGGGCGCGGTGACGGACGGCTACGCCTACGACGCCTTCGGCAACGTGCTCGCGCGCGTCGGCGCGCGCACGCCCAACACCCGCTTCTACGCCGGCGAGGAATACGATTCCGAACTCGGCCTGTATTACCTGAGGGCGCGCTACATGAACCCCGAGACGGGGCGTTTCCACACCCGCGACAGCTTCACCGGCTACGGCGAGGACCCGCGCACGCTGCACCTCTACACCTATGCGTTCGCCGACCCGGTGAACTATCGCGATCCGAGCGGCCATTTCCCGATGGGCGGCTTCGCGATGCTGACGTATTTCACGGCCTTCAGCCAGACGCTGAACAGCTACACGGATCTGATGATGTTCTACTTCCGGCTGGCTCATCGCACCGGAAGCAGCGAGCACCTCGCCAACCTGCTCGACGTGGTCAACGAGGGCGAGACGGCGGTCGGCAACCCCGCGCAGTTCTTCGCGAGCCTGCCGCCCCTTCAACTGACGAACCTCTGCTCAAGCATGACTTCGCGGCTGCGCGCGGAGTCGAGCGGCGTGGCGGGCGAGTTCATGGCCGAGATAGCCGGGTGCATGTGCAACATAAGCGCCGGGGTGCTGGCGGGCTTCGTGAGCTCCGGGGCCGATGCGATCAAGTCGGGATTCGGGATGCTCCTGAGCAGCGCGAAGATGTTCTTCAAATACGCGCCGGTGACGCCCTGGGGGATCTACAACACCTTCGCGGACGCGCCGAAGCTGCTGACGGCGGTGCAGGCGATCACGGACGGGCTGCTGAAGCTGGGCGTGTTCCTCTACGACGCGACGGCGCTGGATGCGTTGCAGGCCTTCAGTCCGGATCTGCACAACGCGGTGGCGGCGGCGCTGGGGAAGAGCGACGCGCGGGGAGTAAGTTACGAGGAAGTGTGCGGAAGCATAGGGCGGCTCGTCGGAGGAGCGGCGTTCGAGATCGTGATGTCGGTGGCCACGCTGGGAGCGAGCGGAGCGCTGAAGGCGATCCGTTGCAGCAAGCTGGTGGTCGGGGCGGTCGACACGCTCGACAACCTGCTGCCCGATTCGAGCGTGGTGCGCTACCTGAGGCGCAACACGGGATGCTTTGTGGCCGGGACCTTGATCTGGACGGCGGCCGGGGCGACGCCGATCGAGGACGTGGCCTTGGGCGCGCCGATGCGGACCTCGGCCGAGCACGCCGACGCGCAGACGCCCGAAAGCCGCGCCGCCGACGCGCGGCGGACCATGCGGGTGAAGGTGACCTTCGCGCAGGCCGACACCGCCAGGCAGGCGATGGAGCTGGTCACGTGGGTGCCGCCCGAGTGGTTCCCCGAGTTTGGCGAACCCAAGAGCGCGGTCGGCCAGGTGCGTCACCTCGAGGACTACGACTTCACGGGCGAAGTCGCGAAGGTCGAGGTGCTCGCGACCCGCGAGCACGGAGCGTTTGCCGACGGCCCGGTGGTCGTGGCGACCTCGCGCCGCGACGGCCCGATCCCGAAGGTGGAGCTGCGTTTCGAAGGCGAGACGGAGGCCTTGCGCGTCACCACCGAGCACCCGGTGTATTCAGTAACTCGCGACGGCTGGATCCACGCCGGCGCCCTGGCTTCCGGCGAAACGGTCAAGACGCTCGCCGGCGAGGGCCGGGTCCGCGTCGCCAGCGTCCGCACCTACGTCGACGACACCCCGGTCTACAACCTGGAGGTCTCAGACCACCATAACTACTTCGTCGGAACAACCGGCGTCCTCGTTCATAACGCGAACGATTGTAAACTGGAGATCGTTAAGAGCGTAGAGGGAGATCCGATTGCTAACTATTTGAGCAATCGGCGAAAGGGCGCGCCTCAGCGGCCCTCGACTATGTATGATAAGCATGTCACTGGAATGGATTATGAAGAAGTGTGGAAGCTGTCAGATGGCTCTATCGTCCGCGTTGACGGCCGTAGTGGGAATATTCTCGTCGAGGCCAAGTGGACGGGTAATCCGAGGCAGTGGGATTCGAGTCCGTATAATCCAAGTAATGAATTCCACACGCCCGAGATCGATGCCAAGGTCGTGGATCAAGCTAGGCGGCTTCTTCAGTTGCAGTCGGAGGGAGGATTTAAGATGCTGAATTATGCCGTATCCAATTCCCAAGGCCGGGCTTATTTCGAGGACTTGTTAAGTCGGCATTTTCCAGCCGAATTTAGAGATGGACGAATCAAGATTTGGGAAGTTGATGGAGCGGGGATGTCAAAATGAGCGGGTTTAATAAAATTGAAAAATTACGGGAGGTTTTTGAGCTCCTTATGTCCATTGATTGGACGTGGGCGTGCGGTGATGACGTCCTTCTGGCCAAGCGGCACTTGTGGTCGCTAAAGAGTGAGTTTCCCTTGCAGGAGGGCGGGGGCGGAAGGCGAACTTATGAGTTAATCGACGGAGTGAATATCAGTTTTTACTTCGATGATGAATTTATTAGATCGGCTGAATCTAATCTGGTGGTTGAGTTTTTTGATTATGATGAGATTGGGCCTGACGGATGGGATGCGATGACCGCTCGTTACATTGTGATAATGGGTGAACTTGCTGCTGGTGTGATACCCTCATATTCCGAGGAGGTTGAGTGTGGCTGGATGCATGACGACCTTGTTAAAGGCTATGTGTGGAAGATGTCGGGCATGTTGCTGGTGCTGGCTTTAAAGAATGAGGATGAAAATCTTCCTTTTAGGATTTGCTTTAGAGTGTTGCCGAGTGAACCCATGAACCAATCATGAGTGGCTGGGCTGAGGGGGGGCGTTGTTGATTGAATACCGCCGCCTGGAGCGCCCTCCGCGCGTTAACGCGGCCGATCCTCGCGGACTCGGCGGCACACGTCGCGCCAGCCGCGACGAACCGCGTCTGACACGCCGTCTGCTTCCTCCCTCCACTCCCTGCCGGTCGTTCCGGTCCGGTGAAGTGAACCCACGAGCCAACCATAGCAGGCGAGGGGCCCCCGTGCCAACCGTGGGCGCTCGACTGCTGATTTTGATGAAAAGCGCGATGGAGCAGCGTCTCGGCTATGAACCCGTCCCCGAAGCGACGGAAAGTTTACCTACGTCTTACTGAACACCCCAGTGGCTTGCCCGCCACGTGCCACGTGTCCTTGGTCAACGGCGGGGAAGCCCACCGCCTCTTTCATCGGTGATGATCCGGGCCAAACTGAAGTAGGGATGCGACCGCCCCATGCTATGTGAACGAACGGGGGCAGGTTTGACCGCGCGATTGCCGCGACAAGCGCGGGTTGGGCTGTAGGCGTCGTCATTCTTGGGCGGCAATGCCTGTGGGCGTTTCGTAGGACTGGTGGCCGCAGCGAAACAAGGCGTGGTCATAGTGGTGACCAGCTTGGTGGCCGCTATGATGGCAGCGTGGCCATAGGCCGGGTGGCGGGCGCTTGCCGCGGTGGGCGAGTCAAGGCCGCCCTTCCCGTTTATCAGGGATAGGCGGAAGGCGTCCACGCCCTACGCCGG
>CBFGQE010000356.1:0-4005 GCA_965650815.1 uncultured bacterium | reverse complement strand
GAATCAATCCGAGAATCGCGAGCACGGCACCGACGACTCGACCGGTCTCCGGCACCAGTCCCAGATTCGGCAGCAGGAGCATGGCGGACAGCCCTGCGGCCATTAGGCTGAGCGCACCAAAATCGAAAGCCTGCCGTGAGCCGGAGCCTTTTGGGCTGCTGGACAATAGCTGGCGCAACCTCAGAAAAACGAGCATGGCTGCGTAGGTCACGAGAAACGCTCCGGTCAGGACGGAACCCAGCGGAAAGGTTTTCCCGGTTAGGAACCAGACGCCCAACACCAGCACGAGGACGATGCTCGAAACAAAGAGCCAGACCCGTGAGGCGTTTTCCCAGTCGAAATCCTTGCGGGGAGTTTCAGCTGCGGTTTCGGCGGTCGTGGCCTCGAGCGTTTCCACGCGGGTCTTCAATTCGCTGACCTGTTGGAAGCGTTGCTCGGGATTCTTCTCCAGTGCCCGAAGCACGATCTCGTCGAGGCGGACGTCGATCTGGACCTTCTTCGACGGGGGCTGGAGCTGCTTGTCCGGGAGTTCGCCGGTTAGCATCTGGTAGAAGACGACGCCGAGGGCATAGATGTCGGCGCGGTGGTCCACCTCGCCGGGCGTGGCCGATTGCTCAGGGGCCATGTAGTGCGGCGTGCCCAGGACCTTGCCTTCGGCGGTGAGGGCGTGGGAGCCCCCCACCTCGGCTCTCTCCCTGTCGGATGGGGAGAGGGCGGCCGAAGGTCGGGTGAGGGGATCGTTCCTCACCAGTTTGGCCAACCCGAAGTCCGCCACTTTCACCCGGCCACGCCGGTCGAGCAGCAGGTTCTCCGGCTTGATGTCGCGGTGGACGATGCCTTGGTCGTGGGCGAACTGGAGCGCGTCGCAGATCTGCGGGACGATGGCCAAGGCCTCGCGCGGGGAGACGCGGTCGGTGCGGAGGAGTTGGCGCAGATTCACGCCGTCCACGAACTCCATGAGGAAGTAGTAGAGCCCACCGTAGCCGCCGACGTGAGGAGGCGGAGCTCCCTCGACATTGGGGCCGTCCGCCTCGTCACCTCGGCGGCTACCCACTTTGCCGAACTCATAGAGCGTCACGATCCCCGGATGGTTCAGCCGGGCCAGGGCGCGGGCTTCGCGGGTGAACCGCTCGGCGAAGGCCGGATCGTCGCCGATGCCCGGCGGCAGGATCTTCAGGGCCACCAACCGGTCGAGGTCGCGCTGGCGTGCTTTGTAAACCGCGCCCATGCCGCCTTGGCCAATGAATTCCAGCAGCTCCAACTGCGGAAAGAGCGGGGCCAGTTCGTCCAGGGTTGGCGCGGTGAAGCGGGCGCGTGCGACGGCGGGTTCGTCGATCTGGCTGCCGGTGGCGAAGGCGCCTTGGGCCAGGCAGGCGGGACAGAGCGCGTGGGGCGCGTCGGCGGCGATCGGTTTTCCGCAGGTCGGGCAGAGTCGGGGAGTGTTCATGGTCTTCTGCCTCCTTCCTGAAAGATTCCGGTGAAAAGGTTACCACGGTTCGGACCGATTGTTTCCCGCGATCAACCGTGGGCCAGCGCGGCTTGAAGATGGCGCAGTTCAAGGTCGGCGTCCGCGCCGTCGGCCAGGGTGTCGGCCACGGCGGCGCGCAGGAGTTCGCGGTAGCGTTTGCGCAGGCGATGGACGGTTACCTTCACGGCGGTTTCGCTGAGGCCGAGGCGTTCGCCCAGCTCCGCGTAGCGCACGGCGTGGCGGTCGCCGCCCAGGGCGTCCTTCAGCGCCTCGAACAGCGGGCCGCGCCCCGCTTGTTCCATCTCGGCTTGGAGCCGGTCGAGCGTCTGGGCGAGCACGGCCAAGGCCCATTGGCGGTCGTAGGCTTGGTCGGGCGATCCGGCGTCGGCCGGTTCGTGGCGGAAGCGCGTTTCGGCGGAGTCGAGGTCGAGCGGCACATGCGGGACTCGGCCGCCGCGTTTGGCGGTCGCGAGCCGGAGGCGCTCGTTGGCGAGGAAGTGCTTCAACGCGGCCAGCAGGAAGGAGCGGAAGCGGCCGAGCGCCGGATCGGCTTGGCGCAGCCATTCTTTGCCGATCAACCGGGCGAAGAACTCCTGGGTCAGATCCTCCGCGTCGTGGGGCTGGTGCCCTTGGCGGCGGACGAAGGAATAGAGCGGATACCAGTAGGCGGCGCAGAGGCGGGCGAGGGCCTCCTGGGCGCGGGAATCGGAACCGGCGGCGTCCACCACCGCCGTCCACTGCGTGGTGGCGAAGGCGCGCGGCGCGGCGGGGCGGGAGCTGGGCGGAGAAACGGCGTCGGCCGTCGTGGTCATGGGAGGGAAGGTGGTCGCTCGCAGCGCCCGGCGGCAAGCGTGCGGAGTGCGGAGCATCGCTCCGCGAGGACGCGCTGCCCGAAGGCAGGCGCGGCTCGCGCGGAGGTCTTCCAGATTTGGGGAAGAACGTTCGTCCGGCGGTCGGCGGAGCGATGCTCCGCGCTACGGTCATGGTCCGTGCTACCGCAAACGTGGCATTGTCCCGACCGCCGGAGGTGTCCAGATTGGCCGAAACATTCTCACATGGCCCGACGCTCGAATTCCCGCTCCCGCAACCGGCACTCTTGGTTTGCTCTCACCCTCGCTTCCGCGCTCCCGCTGTCCCTCGTAGCCCAAGAACGGCCGCTGCACGAGGTCTTCCCGTTCCTGTCGAAGGACGCGCAGCCCACGCCGGAACAATTGGCCAAGCTGCCCGCCGTCCTGCCCGAGAGGGCCGCCGCGCTGGTCCAGGAGGTGAAGGTGCCGGACGGCTTCGACGCCACGATCTTCGCCACGCCGCCGGCGGTGAACTACCCGGTCTATGTCGCCGCCGCGACCGACGGCACGGTCTACGTCTCCAGCGACGGCAATGGCTCGCTCGACCGCAAGCCGCACCTCGGCCGGGTGCTCCGAGTGCGCGACACCGACGGCAACGGCCAGGCCGACGAGGTGAAGGCCTTCGTGCCCGACATCGATTCGCCGCGTGGCCTCATCTGGGATCATGACCGGCTCTATCTGCTGCATCCGCCCGACATCAGCGTCTTCATCGACCAGGACGGCGACGGCGTGGCCGACGAGCGCAAGACCCTGGTGAAGGGCATCGCCTTCGGTTTCAAAGACCGGCCTGCGGACCACTCCTCGAACGGCCTCGAACTCGGCGTTGACGGCTGGATCTACGCCGCTATCGGCGACTTCGGATTCCTGGAAGCGGAAGGCGCGGACGGTCGGAAGCTCCAGCTGCGCGGCGGCGGCGTGGTGCGGTTCCGGCCCGACGGTTCCGGTCTGGAACTCTACGCCCACGGCACGCGCAACATCCTCGAAGTGGCCGTGAGCCCGTTGCTCGACGGCTTCGCCCGTGACAACACCAACGACGGTGGCGGCTGGGATGTGCGTTTCCACCACTTCTCCGGCTTCACCGAGCACGGCTATCCGCGCCTCTTCAAAAACTTCCCCGGTGAATTCCTCGAACCGCTGGCCGACTACGGCGGTGGCTCCGGCTGCGGCGCGGCGTGGATCGACGAACCGGGCCTTCCCGCCGCGTGGAACAACGCGCCCTTCACCGCCGACTGGGGCCGGAGCTGGGTTTATCGCCACGGGCTGACGCCGAACGGCGCGACCTTCAAGGTGGATGAAAAGGAGTTTCTCGGCCTCGAACGCGTGACCGATCTGGACGCCGACGGCAACAGCGCAATCTACGCGGCCAGTTGGAAAGGCGCGTCGTTCACCTGGGCTGGGCTCGATGTCGGCTACCTCGTGCAGCTCAAGCCAAAGAATTTCACACCGGAGCCGATGCCGGACTTCGCCCAGGCTTCACCTGCCGAGCTGGTCCGGCTCCTCGGCTCAAACAGCGCGCGTCGTCGGCTCGAAGCCCAGCGCACGCTTCTGCGGAGCGGCGTGGACGCCAAGGCCGCCAAGCAACTGGAGATGGTGGCCGCCGATGCCAAGCAACCGTTGGCCACGCGCGTCGCCGCCGTCTTCACCTTGAAACAGGGACTCGGCACCGCTGCTGCGAAGCCGTTGAGCAAA